>CAXTFX010000322.1:0-959 GCA_964243185.1 uncultured Chthoniobacterales bacterium | reverse complement strand
AAGCCAAGGCATAAGGCATCTCTGTTAGCTTCGCTACCTCCGATGCCGTCGGCGTCGGTTGACGCCCCCTCCCGTTTTCCCCTGTCTTCCTGCGCGAACCTAGGCGTCCTCCGCGTCTCTGCGTTGGGCGCAGGCGCTCCCGCCCCGCTGAACGAACGCCCGGTTTCGCGCCGTGTCTGAACTCAGCTACCGTTGCCGCTCCCCACCATGTCCACGACCCAGGAAACCACCCGCGCCGTCCAGGAACACTCCCGCTGGGTCGCGCCGCTCCAGAACCAGCTCGGGCGCGTCGTCGTCGGCCAGAAATACCTCGTGGACCGGCTGCTCATCGGGCTGCTGGCCAACGGCCACGTCCTGCTCGAAGGCGTCCCCGGCCTGGCCAAAACGTTGACCGTCAAAACGTTGGCCGCCGCCATCCAGACGGACTTCTCCCGCATCCAGTTCACCCCGGACCTGCTGCCGGCGGACGTGACGGGCACGCAGGTGTTCAACCCGCGCACGGCGGAGTTCAACGTCAAACAGGGGCCGATCTTCGCCAACCTCGTCCTGGCCGACGAGGTCAACCGCGCGCCGGCCAAGGTGCAATCCGCCCTGCTCGAAGCCATGCAGGAGCGGCAGGTGACCATCGGCGAGAAGACGTTTCCCTTGCCGGACCCGTTCCTCGTCCTGGCCACGCAGAACCCGCTGGACCAGGAGGGCACCTACCAGTTGCCGGAAGCGCAGTTGGACCGCTTCATGTTGAAGGTTCACGTCACCTATCCGACCCGCGCGGAGGAGCGGCAGATTCTCGACGTGATGGGCACCAGCTCGCCCAAGCTCGGGGTGGACGCCGTCGTTTCCCCGGCGGACATCATCGCGGCGCGGGAGGTGGTCAACGCCGTTTACATTGATGACCGGGTCAAGGATTACATCGTGGACGTGGTCTTCGCCACGCGCGACCCGGCCACGGCCCTGCGCGG
>CAXTFX010000321.1:0-5584 GCA_964243185.1 uncultured Chthoniobacterales bacterium | reverse complement strand
GGAATGGCTGCGGGCGAACCCGGCCGCCGGCGCGGACTTCGGCCTCCCGGCGGCCGTCGGCGCGGGCCGCTTCGTTCCCCGCGCCCTCTACGGCCGCTACGTCGCCGCGCTGCTGGCGGGAGCCGAGGCCGGGTCGGCCGGCAGTTTGCGCCGCATCGCGGGGGAAGCCGTGGACGTATCCCCGGTGCCCGGGGGGGCGCCGGACGGTCCCCTGCGGATTGAGCTGGCGGACGGCCGCGGTTTGCGCGCGAACCGCGTCGTGCTCGCCCTGGGCAACTTCCCGCCCGGCGACCCGCGGCTGCGCGACGGTCGCTTCCACCGCTCCCCCCGCTACCTGTATTCCCCCTGGTCCGCGGAGACGCACGAGCGCCTCGCGGCCCCGGGTGACGCGCTCATCCTCGGCTCCGGGTTGACGGGGCTGGACCTGCTGCTCACCCTGCGGGAGCGCAAGCGCGCGGGCACCCTGCACGTGCTCTCCCGCCACGGCCTGTTTCCCCAGCCGCACCGGCCGGGCCTGCCCGCGTGGCCGGCGTTCCTGGCGGCGGGCAACGTGCCGCGGACCCTGCGCGCCCTGCTCCGCGCCTTACGCGGGGAAGTGACCCGGGCCCAGGCCGCCGGGGTGGACTGGCGGAGCGTCGTGGACGCGCTCCGGCCGTTCACCCAGGAAGCGTGGCAGGGCCTTTCCGACCCGGATCGCCGCCGCTTCCAGCGCCACCTCCGCGCCCGGTGGGAGCCGCACCGCCACCGCGCCGCCCCGGAAGCCCTGGCGGTGAAGGACGAACTCGAGCGCGACGGCCGCCTGGTCTGTCACCGCGGCCGGGTGGACCGCATCGCGGAGACCGACGGCGGGGCGGCGCTGGACGTCTCCTTCAAACCGCGCGGCGCCGCCCGGGGGGAGCGCCGGAGCCTGCGCGTCGGCTACGTGGTCAACTGCACCGGCCCGGAGTGCAACTACCACCGGCTCGGGGAACCGCTCGTGGTCAGCCTCTTCGCCCGCGGCCTGGCCCGGCCGGACCCGCTCCTGCTCGGTCTGGACACCGCGGCGGACGGAGCCTTGCGCGACGAGCGCGGGACGGCGAGCGAGCGGTTGTTCACGCTTGGCAGCCCGCGCAAGGGGCAGCTCCTGGAAACCACCGCCGTGCCCGAGCTGCGGGTCCAGGCCCGGGAGGTGGCCGCCCGCCTGCGCTGTCCGCTGCCCGCTGTGGCCGGGAAGTCGGGGCCCGCGAGGTGGATGCCTCGGATCAGGACCCCGCCCCTCCCGCGCCGGTTCGCGGCGCCAGACCACGTCTTCGCCTTCGAGATTTGACGCGCGACCGCAATGGGGGAGGGCATCGCCCCGCCCTTCTCTACTCGGGCATGAGGGCGGAGAACGGGTGCGGGGGTTGGGCGGGCATCTCGTCGAAGACCAGCTCCTCGGGCCGGCGGGTCAACCGGAGGTCCACGCTGCCGGCCGCCTGCGCGATGAAGGTGTCGAAGTGGGTGAAGTTGGCGGTGGTCAGGTCGAGCACCGGCTCGGCCGCCTCCGCCATTCTCGCCTGGAAGCCCACGGCCGTGCCGAAGTTGACCATGTATTCGCTCAGGCGGCGGAAGAGTTTGGGCAGGAGGCTGGCCTGGTCGGTGATGACACCCAGGTCGGTGGCGGTGACGCCGGCGTTGGTGCGGTCCGTCGCGTAAACCCCCCGGCCGGCCGCCCGCGCCGCCACCGCCGCCGCGGCCAGCGCGTCGCGCAGGTCGGCGAAAAGCCCCTTGTAGAAGGTCGCGTAGGCGATGCCCTCGGCGAGGGCGGCGAAGTTGTAGCTGCCCTGCAAGCGCGCCACGTCGAGCGGCACTTCGCGGCCGTCGGCCTCGGCGGGATCGCCGGCGAAGACGAAGGCCACCGGGCGGCCGTTCTTCTCGACGGTGCGGGCCAGGACGTGGCCCCGCACGCCGTCGGCCGCCGCGATGACGGTCCGGTGCGCCTGGTCCCATTGCACGCCCCCGATGCCGACGAAGTCCAGCAAACGGTCGGTGGCCGCCTGCGCGAGGGCCAGGGGCTGGTGGAGGGCGCCGCCGCCGCTGGGGGGCGAGTAGTGCGTTTCCAGGGCATCAATGGCCTCGATGCGTAGCTGGACGTGGCCGCGCGCGTTGATCCTGGCCCGGCTGCCGGCGAGGTTCCGCACCAGGGTCACGTCGTCGGGGGCGAACCGGATGGAATCGCCGTCGGGCGAATAGTTGAGAACGTGGAAGGTTCCTTGGATGAGGGTGAAGGGCATGGGGGCGAGGGGTGGGGGGAGGGGTGAGCGGGAGCGGTCCGGTCGTGGGCCGCGGTGCCGCAAGGAGCGGAACGGCCGCGGCACCGGGGCGGGGTAGAGCGCAGCGGGGGAGGTTCAACTTCCTATGCGAAAACGGCGGCGCGGAGTTACGGGAAAAGTGGGTCCCGCGGTGAATTTTTCGTGACGATGGGGGCTTCGGGCGGTCCGCAACGTCTTCCCCGCCAATTTTCACTGGTCAGGTCGGACTCATCCTTGGCCCAATCTGGGTCTGCGTTCGCCCCGGGTGGACCCCACGTGTTCGGGGGCGCTCCGTCGGCGCCGGCCGCGGCCGGCCCCTACGTGAACGCCGCTCACCGCGGCGCGTCCCCCGGCCCTTTGACGAAGCGCTGGCCGGCCCGGTTGGTGAGGGTGGCGCCCTGCCAGGTGCAGGTGTCGGTGAAGCCCAGCCGGGTGAACCGGAGGGTGACGTCGGTGCCCTTGACCGTGTAGGTGCCCTCGACGGTGCCGAAGGGCGGGGAGGCGACAAACGTGCCGTCCGCCGTCAGCTCGATGGCGCGGCCCTCGGCGTTGACGTAGCGGCCGGCGATGGGTTGCGCGCCGCCGGTCACGGCCACCCCGAGCAGGAGCAGGCCCAGGAGCGCGCCGGGCAGGGTGGGATTCATTTTGTTGGGTTGGGTTCTCATGGTCGGACTGGGGGGGGTTGAACTCTGGTTCCGCTACTCGTAACGGAGCGCCTCGATGGGGTCGAGCCGGGCGGCCTGGCGGGCGGGGTAGAAGCCGAAGAACACCCCCACGGCGGCGCTGAAGCCGGCGGCGAAGACCACCGCTCCCGCGGACACCGGCATCGTGAACCCGCTGGCGGCCGTGACCAGCCGGGCCGCACCCACGCCGAGGCCGAGGCCGATGGCCCCGCCCCCGGCGGAGAGCAGCACGGCTTCTAAGAGGAACTGCCAGAGGATGTCCCGCCCGCGCGCGCCGACGGCCAGGCGGATGCCGATCTCGCGGGTGCGCTCGGTGACGCTCACCAGCATGATGTTCATGATGCCGATGCCGCCGACCAGCAGGCTCACGCTGGCGATGGCCCCGAGCAGGAGCGTCAGCACGCGCGTGACCCGGCCGGCGGTGGCGGCCAGCTCGGCTTGGTTGAGCACGGAAAAGTCGTCCGCCTGCCCCGGGCGCAGCCGGTGGCGCTGGCGCAGCAGGGCCTCGACCTGCTCCTGGGCGGCGGCCATCCCGTCGTCGTCGGCGACCTGGACGTTGACGACGCGCAGCCGGGTGTCGCCCGTCAGCCGGCGCAGGGCGCTGGTCCAGGGGACGAGCAGCACGTCGTCCTGGTCCTGGCCGCCGAGGTTGGCGCCCTTCGAGGAGAGTGCGCCGACGACGAGGAACGGGATGTTCCGCACGCGCACCGTTTGCCCGACGGGGTCGCGGCCCTCGCCGAACAGTTGCGTCGCCAGCTTCGAGCCGATGACGCCGACCTTCGCCACGGCGCGCTCCTCCGCCGGGGTGAACATGACGCCGGAAGCCAGCGCCCACTGGCGGATGCCGAGGTAGTCGCCCGAAACGCCGAGCACCGTGGTGTTCCAGTTCTGGCCGGCGGTGACGGCCTGGGCGCCCGTCCGCACCTCCGGGGACCACGCGGCCACGCCGAGCACCTCCCGGCCGAGGGCCCGGGCGTCCTCCAGGGAGAGTTGCGCGCCGCCCAGCCCGCTGCTGACCCCGCCGCCCCCGCGCCGGCTGCCGGCGAAGACCAGCAGGAGGTTGCGCCCGAGGCTGGCGATCTCGCCGGTGACGGTCGCCCGCGCGCCGTCCCCGGCGGCCACCAGGACGATGACGGCCGCCACGCCGATGATGACGCCGAGGGTGGTCAGGAGAGAGCGCATCTTGTGGCGCACCAGGGAGTGCGCGGCGGTGCGGAGGATGGCGAGCGGGGGCATGGGGGGACGGTTTACGGGATGGCGCCGGCGGCCTGCCGGGCGCGGTGGAGCTCGTCAACCGCGCGCCGGGGGCGGAGCGTGGGCGCGTCGCTCCACAGGGCGCCGTCGCGCAGGTGGACCTGCCGGGTGGTGAAGGCGGCTACGTCCGGCTCGTGGGTGACCATGACGATGGTGTGGCCGGCGGCGTGGAGGGATTGGAAGATGGCCAGGATTTCCAGGCTGGTGCGGCTGTCGAGGTTGCCCGTCGGCTCGTCGGCCAGCAGGAGCGTGGGCCGGTTGACGAGGGCGCGGGCGATGGCGATGCGCTGCTGCTGGCCGCCGGAGAGCTGGTTGGGCCGGTGGTCCGCGCGGTCGCCGAGGCCGACCTGGGCCAGCGCCTCCCGCGCGCGCTCGCGGCTCTCCGCGCGGCCGGGGCCGTCGTCGCCGTAGAGCAGCGGCAGCTCGACGTTTTCCAGGGCGGAGGCGCGGGACAGGAGGTTGAAGCCCTGGAAGACGAAGCCGAGCCGGCGGTTGCGGACGCGGGCGCGGGCGTCGCGGTCCAGCGTGGAAACGTCCTCGCCCTCCAGCCGGTAGGTGCCGGCGGTGGGCCGGTCCAGGCAGCCGAGCAGATTCATCATCGTGGATTTGCCCGAGCCGGAAGCGCCCATGAAGGCGACGAACTCGCCGGGGGCGACGGCGAGGGAAACGCCGCGCAGGGCGTGGACCTCGCCGTCGCCGACGCGGTAGGTTTTGTGGACGCGCTCCAGGGCGATGGTCGGGTGAGGCATGGGAAGGGTGGTTGGTAGGGCGACCGTCCCGGTTGCCACGCCGGGCAAACGGCAGGGGTTTGGGTGGAACGGACCTCTAGTAACAGTCCGGGTGGATTGGCGAGCTCCGGGCGCCATGGGCGCGGCGCAGCCGCCCGAGGTTCCAGGCCGCTCCGCGGGGGGCGATGGTGCCCGGAGGTCGCCACCTACCTGGGCTTTGCCGAAGGTTGGGGGTGCTCGTCGTCCATCAGCGAAAGTCCTCCGGCGGGGGCGGCAGGGAGAATTTCGCCGGGCCGGCGCTCAGGACGGCGACGACTACCCGCTCACCCTCGCCGGGGCCGTCGAGCACCTCGGTGTGAGTGCCGTCGGTGATGCCGGGGCGGACCTCGCGGGCCGTCAGCCGGCCGTCGCTCCCCGCGGCCAGGTAAACCCGGCGCGCGTCGGCGGCGGCCCCGGCGGGCGCGGCCCCGGCGGGGGGGCGGAAGCGCAGGGCGGCGTTGGGCACGGCCAGGGCGTCGGCCCGCTCGGCGACGACGACGTTGACGCTGGCGGTCATGCCGGGCTGGAGCCGGCCGTCGGCGTTGTCCACCTCCACGACCGCGCCGTAGCTGACCACGCCCGTCGAGGTGGTGGACGCCCCCGCGCCGGA
>CAXTFX010000320.1:0-5598 GCA_964243185.1 uncultured Chthoniobacterales bacterium | reverse complement strand
GCCTGCACCGTGCTGCTGGACGGCCGGCGGGTGAACTCCTGCCTGACCCTGGCCATCATGAAAGACGGCGCGAGCGTCACCACCATCGAGGGGCTGGGCACGGCGAGCGATCTTCACCCCTTGCAGCAGGCGTTCGTGGACTGCGACGCCTTCCAGTGCGGCTACTGCACGCCGGGTCAGATTTGCTCGGCGGTTGGCATGATCCAGGAAGGCCACGCCAAAACGGCGGACGAAATTCGTGAGGGGATGAGCGGCAACCTTTGTCGCTGCGGGGCTTACCCGAACATCCTCGCCGCCATCGAACAAGCCATGACGGCCACCCAACGGCGCCACGCGGTTTGACCTTTCCCCCTCCCCTCCAGCCATGATCAATTTTTCCTACACCCGGGCGAGCGGCGTCGAGGATGCCGTCCGCGAGAAAGCCAAGGTCAACGGCTCCGGCCGCTTCATCGCCGGCGGGACCAACCTCGTGGACCTGCTCAAGGAGAACGTCGAGCGCCCCGCCCGCCTGATTGACATCACCCGCCTGCCGCTCGACCAGATCGCAGACGAACCCGGCGGTGGCCTGCGGCTCGGCGCGCTCGCCACCAACGCCGACACGGCCTACCACGCGGAGGTCCAGCGACGTTTCCCGGTGCTCTCCCGCGCCATCCTGGCCGGGGCCTCGCCGCAGCTTCGCAACATGGCGACCAACGGGGGCAACCTGCTCCAGCGCACCCGTTGTTACTACTTCTACGACGCGGCGCTGCCCTGCAACAAACGGGTCCCCGGCAGCGGTTGCCCCGCCATCGCGGGGCAGAACCGGGTCTGCGGCGTGCTGGGCACCAGCGCGCAGTGCATCGCCACGCACCCCAGCGACATGTGCGTGGCCCTGGCGGCGTTGGAAGCCGTGGTTCACGTCCGCGGCCCCGGTGGCGAGCGGGCCATCCCCATCGCGGAGTTCCACCGGCTGCCCGGCGACACCCCGCACCTCGAAACCACGCTAGGCGCCGACGAGATCATCACCGCCATCGCGCTGCCGGAGAGCCCCTACGCGGCGCACTCCGTTTACACCAAGGTGCGCGACCGGGCGTCCTACGCCTTCGCCCTGGTGAGCGTGGCGGCTCTGCTCGACCTGGACGGCGACACGATCAGGAGCGCGCGCATCGCCCTGGGCGGCGTCGCCCACAAGCCCTGGCGGGTGCCGGCGGCCGAGGGTCTCCTCACCGGCAAACCTGCCACCAAGGAAAACTTCCTGCCCGTGGCGGAGGCGCTGTTGCAAGGCGCGAAAGGCTACGCGCACAACGCCTTCAAGATCGAACTCGCCAAACGCGCCGTGGTCCGCGCCCTCCAACTGGCCGCCAGGGGCACCGCGGCCGTCAAAGACGTGAACGGCCAACGGGCGGACGCTTAGACCTTTTCTTAGTGCAATCACCCGGGCGAATTCCATCCAGCGTGAAGGTAAGGCGGGTTATCCCTCACCCGCCGCCCGTTGCGCCCTCGACTACGCACCACGGCGGCGGGTCAGGGACAGTCCACCCTACCCTCGCCGCCGCAAATTTCCAGAGCCCATCAAACTATGAGCACCATCCCCACCGAATACCTGGGTAAGCCGACCTCCCGCGTGGACGGCCCGGCCAAAGTCACCGGCGCCGCCAAATACGCCGCCGAGTTCAACGTGCCCGGCCTCACCTACGGCGTGATCGTTTCCAGCGGGGTCGCGCGTGGGATCATCCGGGCGATCAACTCCGACGAGATCGAGTCCATCCCCGGCGTCGTCAAAGTGCTCACGCACGAGAACGCCCCGCGCACCGCTTACCTGGACCGCAGCCACCGCGACCAGGTCGGACCCAGCGGCGGAGCGCCGTTCCGACCGCTATACAAGGCGGAGCTGGAATACAGCTCCCAACCCGTCGCCCTCGTGGTCGCCGAGACCTTCGAGGTCGCGCGCTACGCGGCGTCGTTGGTCCAGGTGGAGGTGGACGTCCAGCCGCACGAAACCTCCCTGGCGGGCAGCCGGTCCAAGGCGCACGAGCCCACCGATACGCGCACGGGCTACGTCCCCGCGCCCAAGAAGCCGCGCGGGAACCCGGAGGCCGCCTTCGCGAAGGCCCCCTACAAGGTGGAGGCGGAGTATTCGCAACCCATCGAGCACCACAACCCGATGGAAAACTACGCCTCGACCGTCGCTTACGGCGAGGACGGCAAATTGACGATCTACCAAAAAACTCAGGGGGTGCAGAATTGCCGGGACTACGTTTGCAGCGTGTTCGGCCTGTCGGCGGACGACGTGCGGGTCATCTCGCCCTTCATGGGCGGCGGGTTTGGCTCCGGGCTGCGGCCGACCTACGAGCTCTACCTGTCCGTGCTGGCCGCCACGGCGTTGAAGCGCTCCGTGCGCGTGTCCATGACCCGCCAGCAGATGTTCTCCTTTTCCCACCGCCCCGAGGCCATCCAGAACCTCAAGCTGGCCGCCACGCCGGACGGGCTGCTGGACTCCGTCACGCACGTGGCCGTCGAAGAAACCTCCCAGAACGAGGAATACCTGGAAACGGTCGTGAACTGGTCCGGGCTGCTCTACTCCTGCCCGAACGTTCGGCTCGACCACCAACTGGTCAACCTGGACCTGGCCACGCCCGCGGACATGCGCGCGCCGGGGGCGGTGACGGGCATCTTCGCCTTCGAGAGCGCCATTGACGAGCTCGCTTACGAGGCCCGGATGGACCCGCTGGAATTCCGGCGGATCAACTACGCGGAGAAGGACCACAACCAGGACCTGCTGTTCTCCTCCAAGGAGTTGCGCGAGGCCTACCGGCTGGGTGCGGAGCGGTTCGGCTGGGCCAAACGCCCCCTGGAACCGCGCTCGATGCGACGCGGCAGCGACCTCCTCGGGTGGGGCGTCTCGACCGGCTCCTGGGAGGCCATGCAGGGCAAGGCCTCGGCCAAAGCCGTGCTGACCGCCGACGGCAAGCTCCTCGTCTCCAGCGCGACCAGCGACATCGGCACCGGCACCTACACGGTGATGACCATGATCGCCGCGGAATACTCGGGCGTTCCCATCGCGGACGTGACCTTCCAGTTGGGTGATTCCTCCCTGCCGTATTCCCCCGTGGAAGGCGGCTCCTGGACGGTGTCGTCGGTGGGTTCCGCCGTGAAGACCGTGTGCGAGGAGTTGCGGGCGCGCCTCTTCCAGCTCGCCCGAAAGGTGGACGGCTCTCCCCTGGGCGACGCAAAGCTGGAGGACGTCGCCTTCGAGAACGCCCGGATGCGGGTAGAGAAGCACCCCGCCCGGAGCGTGAGCTACGCGGAGGCGTTGCGGGCCGGCCAGCTCGACCAGCTCGAACTCGACACCACCGAGCTGCCGCAGGCGGTCAAGCAACACGCGAGCGCGGTGTATTCCCACTCGGCCGTGTTCGCGGAGGTCAGCGTGGACGAGGACCTCGGCACCATCCACTGCACGCGGGTGGTCAGCGCCATCGCGGGCGGCCGCATCCTGAACCCCAAAACGGCCCGCAGCCAGATCATGGGCGCGGTGGTGTGGGGCATCAGCATGGCGTTGGCGGAAGAAAGCCTGTTGGACCAGCAGTTTGGTCGGTTCATGAACCACAACCTGGCCGAGTATCACATCCCGGTGAACGCGGACATCCACGACATCGAGGTCATCTTCGTCCCCGAGCACGACGACGTGGTGAACCCACTCGGGGCGAAAGGCCTCGGCGAGATCGGCCTCGTCGGCGTGGCGGCGGCGGTGGCCAACGCCGTCTGGCACGCCACCGGCAAGCGCGTGCGGGACCTGCCCATCACCTTGGACAAGCTGCTGTGAACGGGCCGGCGGCGGCCGTTTTCGTTTTCGGATGATTGATTCTCTTTTCCCCGGCTTTTCAGAGTGCCGCCTGCCCGGCGCCGACGGCGTCACCTTGCGCGCCGTCGTCGGCCCGCGCACCGGTCCGCCCCTGTTGCTGCTGCACGGCTACCCGCAGACCCTGGCCATCTGGCACCGCGTGGCCCCGGCCCTGGCCGAGCGCTTCACCGTCGTGGCCACCGACCTGCGCGGCTACGGGGACTCCTCCAAGCCGCCCGGCGGCGAGCGCCACGCCGCGTATTCCAAGCGCACGATGGCGGCCGACCAAGTCGCCGCGATGGCGTCCCTGGGCTTCGGGGAATTCCTGCTCGCCGGCCACGACCGCGGCGGCCGCGTGGCCCACCGCTTGGCCCTCGACCACCCCGGGCGGGTCCGGCGGCTGGCCGTGCTCGACATCGTGCCCACGCGGGATATGTATCTCCTCGCTGACGACAAGTTTGCGCGGGCCTACTACCACTGGTTCTTCCTCATCCAGCCCGCGCCGCTGCCCGAGGCGTTGATCGGAGCCGAGCCGGAGATGTTCATCCGTTCCAAGCTCGGCAGCCTCGGCGGGGGCCATTCCAGCCTCGACCTGTTCCATCCCGAGGCGCTGGCGGACTACCTGCGCTGCTTTCGCGACCCGGAAACCATCCGCGCCACCTGCGAGGACTACCGGGCGGCGGCCGACCTGGACCTGGAGCACGACGGGGCCGACCTGGAGCGTAAAATCACCTGCCCGTTGCTGGCGCTCTGGGGGGCGCGCGGCACCATCCAGCGTTGTTTCGACGCCCCGCGCCTGTGGGCGGCCCGCTGCTCGGGGCCGCTGGAAACCGGGGCGCTGCCCGGCGGCCACTACCTCGCCGAGGAGTTGCCCGAGCTGGTCCTGAGGCGCTTCGGCGCGTTCTTCGGCTCTTGAACCGTTCGCTCCTTTAACGGTTGACCGTCCGCATGGAAGTTTCGGAGTAGCGTTCCCCCGCGGGCGCGCCGGCGGGGAGCACCTGGTCAACCTGCGCCTGCTCCTCCGGGGACAACGTCACGGCCAGCGCCGCCACGTTCTCCTCCAGGAAGGCCCGGCGCTTGGTGCCGGGAATCGGCACGAGGTCCCCGCCCCGGGAGAGCACCCACGCCAGGGCGAGTTGCCCGGGCGTGCATCCCTTGGCCCGCGCGAGGCGGGCGAGGGCCGCGACCAGGTCGAGGTTGCGCGAGAAGTTGTCGCCCTGGAAGCGCGGGGAATTCCGGCGGTAGTCATCCGGGGCCAGGTCCTCGGGACGCTTGATCTGGCCGGTGAGGAAGCCGCGCCCGAGTGGGCTGTAGGGCACGAAGCCGATGCCCAGCTCGCGCACCGTCGGCAGGATCTCCGCCTCCGGCTCCCGGCTCCAGAGCGAATACTCGGTCTGCAGGGCGGTGATGGGATGCACCGCGTGCGCGCGGCGGATGGTGCCCGGGGCCGCCTCGGACAGACCCAGGAAGCGCACCTTGCCCTCGCGCACCAACCCAGCCATCGCGCCCACGGTGTCCTCGATGGGCGTCCCGGGATCAACGCGGTGCTGGTAGTAGAGGTCAATCACCTCGACCCCCAGGCGCCGCAGGCTGGCCTCGCAGGCGGCGCGCACGTATTCGGGTCGGCCGTTGACCCCGCGCGAGCTGCCGTCCGCCCCGCGCACGTTGCCGAACTTGGTGGCGAGCACGACCTGCCCGCGCCGCCCGCCCTCCCGCAGCGCCCGGCCCACCAGCTCCTCGTTCTGCCCGACGCCATACATGTCGGCGGTGTCCAGGAA
>CAXTFX010000319.1:0-5607 GCA_964243185.1 uncultured Chthoniobacterales bacterium | reverse complement strand
TCAGCAGCAGGATGCATAGAAAATGAGAACGAGCTTCAAAGGGCGGAGGGTGCCCGCGAAACACGCGAAAAGACGCGAAAAAAAGCCGGAAAACAAAATCTCTCTTTCTTTTTGCCTTTTTCCTTTCGCGTGTTTCGCGGGCAATTCTTCCTGTCCTGGCGCGCGAAAGAGGCTAACCGCTCACGCCCCCGGCGACGGCATCGGCCCGAAGAACGGCTCCCCCGCCAACTGCGCGTCGAACAGCCGCAACGCCAGCTCCCGCGTCCCCCCCGGCGCGTGCTCGAACGTCGTGTAAACCTGCCCGAAGTCCGGCAGCGACGCGACGACCTCCCGGTAGCGCCGCACCTCCGCGTGCGACATCGGCACCCGCCGGTTGAACGCCTTGTGCGTGGAAATCCCCGCCACCCGCCCCGGCTCGCCCGCGTCGAAGTGAAACTTCAGCATGTCCCCCGCGAACAGGGTGCCGCCCCGCGCCGACGCCCACCACAGCACCGCCTGCCCCGGGAAATGCCCGCCGACGTGCCGCAGCTCCAGCCCCGGCGCCAGCTCCAGCCGGTCGTCAAACGGCCGCGTCGCCCGGAATGCCCCCGTCCAGGGCAGGTCCGCCGTCTGGATGACCACCGCCGCCTCCGGGAACCGCTCCTGCAACTGCCACAATGCCCCATAGCTGTGCGGGTGTGACGCCGCGAGAACGCGCACCCCGCCCCGCGCCTCCAGAAACGCCAGCGCCTCCGGCGAATACCACCCCGTCGCCTCCCACACCACGTTCCCTCCCGCCGGGTGCGGCACCAGATACCCGTTCGGCCCGATGGTCCCCAGCCGCGGTTCGTTGCGAAACGTCACCACGCCGTTCCCGTCCTCCGTCCATCTGCACCCGTGCCCCGCCGCGACCTCCGCCGGCGTCAGGAAGGTCAACGGCCCGTCCTCCGGCGGCGTGTGCCGGAAGTCCAGGCACACCGGGCAGCCCGCCGGCACGGCGAAGGATTGTTGCCAGAAGCCGCAGTTGGAGCAGGCGAAGGGGGACAGGGGCATGACGGGAGGATTGATTCGGTCCTCACCGGCGAACGGCGTGGGCGGCGGGCGTTCAGGGCGTCCGCGGGAGCCGACCGGGCGGCCGCAACGCTCCCGGCGGGCTCCGGGCGACGCGGCCGTCGAGCCAGTGGAACATGAACCGGCGCAGGGCGTGGATGCCGCCAACGGGGGCGCTGACCAGCCGGTGGAACTGCCGGTGGCCGGCGAAGCAGCGTTCGGCCCGGGCCGCCAGCATCGCCGGCCAGTCCGCCGGCAGGGCGGTGCGCCAGCCGTGGGCGGCCTCGTTGACGACGCTTTCCGCCACCCAGAGCGGGACGATGTCCGTGGCCGCCTCGATGTCCTTCGCGCCGGGGCCGGGCCGGGGTTTGCTAAGCCGGGGCGCCGGCGCTGTCGGCGTCGGCCGCCGCCGGGGCGGGTTCACCCTCGACGAGGCGGCGTTCGGCATCGGTGAGGCCATAGAGGTCATAGACGAGATCGTCAATCCGGCGGTCGGCGGACTCCACGGCGTTCTGGAGCACGGCGCGCTTGCGGGGGTCGGATTCGGCGCGAAGCGCGGGGACGAGGGAAAGCATTTTGTCCACGAGGGTGACAAGTCTGTCGTGTTGGACGCGGTGAGAACGGTCGCTCACAGTGAGTTTTGGAAACGGCAAAGAACGGGTTTCTTTAAGGACGATCTTCGGAAAGTCGTCACGGTTAGCGATGTTCGATTTCTGGAGGAAATACCATGACAGTAATTTGCTGTTGAAGCAGCCAAGCAAAAACTTCGGAGATATGCTGCTCTGAAGAGCTAGGGCGCTCTGCATAGATTTGTTAGTAACGAAGTTCTCCTCAACATACATTGCTTGAACCCGGAACTGACGACTAATTAGCTCTCGGATGAGGAGACGCGGACCAACGAAGTAGCGTTCTGGCTTCGGCTCTAAAAGTGTGTCATCAAACCGCACGTAAACTTTCAAGCCTTCATCCAAAACATACCGCCGAACTGTTCCATCGAAAGCGCGCTTCGAGGATTTGTGCGTCGGTGCGTTCGTAAGGTTGAACGGTGTGACCCCCCGCTGGATGTCCGCGTAGCTGGAGAACGGAACACCGTCCCTCGTGAGGCGTTTCATCAGCGCCGTTGAGGCTTCATCGGCGTAGGTCAGATAGGTGTCATCACCGTCCGCGAACCACCTGCCAAAATCTGCCGTCGCAAAGGAGTCAAAGAATTCTTTCGCGGTCTGAATGCGATGGCGTTTGGGGAATGTCTATACTTGCACGACGTGACTTTCCGTTCTTGGCCACTCGGCAGGAGTTATCCTCTTCTCCGCGACGAATATGCTTGTGTCCACCCAAGCGTCCGCGAACACGTCGTATGGCAAATTTACAAAGGCAGTCGGATTCGTTTCGCAAGCGATGAACCTCCGCAAGGCCGGATACCTCGCGCCGCTATACCAGCCAGTCGGAACAATCATTGAGGTCATGCCATCGTGTCGAAGCAGCCTCACTGATTGTTCCATGAATAGTGCGTAGGTATCCACCTCGCGTCCCGCGGCGTTGAATTTACTACGTAAGTAGTTCTGATCTTCTGTGGTGGTCTCAGCGCCATAAGGCGGATTGCCGATCACCGCGTCAAACCCGCCCGCCTTCATCACGCCGCGGAACCCCGTTTCCCAGTCAAAGGCGTTGACTCTCAACAGATCGTCGGGGTCGAGCGAAAAATCGGAGCCGATGAGCGAGTTGCCGCACTTGATGTTCTCCTCCAGCGGCGGCAGCAGGGCGGTTTCCTCCGCGAAGAGTTCGCGCTGGCGCCGGAGGGTGGAACGGTTCTCGCCCTCCAGCATCTTGAGGTAGAGCGAGAGCTGGGTGACCTCCACGGCCTGCGCGTCGAGGTCCACGCCGTGGACGTTGTCGCGCAGGATGCGGCGTTTGAGGTCCACGGTGAGGTGGACGTCGCCGGTGGCCTCGTCCAGCCAGCAGAGGTTCTTCTTGCGGTCCTCCGGCCGGGCGGTGAACCGGGCCTGCCAGTGCTCGCAGACGCGCTCGAAGGCGCGGATGAGGAAGGAGCCGGAGCCGCAGGCGGGGTCGAGCAGGCGCAGGGCGCGGGTGCGCCGCTCGAAGCCGGCGAAGGTTTTCTCCGCCGCGGCGATGGTGTCGAGCTGCCGGCCGACGGTGTTTTCCACGATGTAGTCCACGATGTAGCGCGGGGTGTAGTAAACGCCGCCGGCCTTCCGCACCTCGGGCTTCTCCTCGATGGTGACGCCGCGGCCCTGGGGGCGGACGACCTTGCCGAGGAAGCGCTCATAGACGCTGCCGAGGATTTCCACGGGGATGACGTTGAAGAGGTAGGGCGATTGCTCGTCGGAAAGCCCCTCGATGAAGCCGGCCAGCCAATCGTTGCCGACCTCCAGCTCCTCGGAGGGGTGGGGCTTGAAGAGGTTGCCGTTGAAGAAGGGCACGGTGCCGGGCGGCCGGCGGTCCATGGCGCGGAGGTGGCGGACGACGGCGGCCCAGAGCGTTTCGCCCTCTCCGGCCGGAGGACGGTCGGCGGGGCTGGTGGGGTCGGCCCCCTCGCGCAGCCGCAGGAGGTCCTGCCGGGGGACGCGGCGGCGCTCGTCGTGCCCCCAGTTGCGGCGCCAGGTCTCCACGAGGGACTGGAGGCGGGTGCCGGTGTCAATGTCGCGGTCCTCGCAGATGCGGACGAAGAGCAGGCGGTCCAGGATGGACTGGACGGCGTCGTTGAGCCGGGTGCCGGCGAGCAGGTCGGCGCGGTCGTTGTGCCGGAGCAGGCTGCCGGCGAGCTCGCGGCGGGCCTCGTCCAGGAATTCGAGGAAATCCTGGTCGAGGGCGCGGGTGCGGTCGGGCTTGAGGAGGAGGAGCTGGCGGGCCTTGGCGCCGCGGCCGGTGGACGCGCGCTTGGGCAGAGAGTCCAGGAGGGCGTCCACGCTGCCGGCGGCGACGCGGTCGCGGGCGAGGAGGTCCCAGAGTTCTTCGGCGACGAGGGGGAACTGTTTGTAGTGGAAGCGGCGCCACTGGCCGGCGGCGGGGTCGTCGTCGGGCCGGGGTTTGCCGCCGACGACATAGACGCAGAGTTCGCGGAAGTCGGAGAGCAGGGCGAGGGGCAGGTTCTTGTTCCAGGCGTAGCGTTTGGCCTGGAAGGCGTGACGGGCGCCGAGGTCCTCGCTGGGTTTCTTGGCCTCGCAGACGAGCCGGTCGCGGCCGTCGGTGCGGAAGAGGTAGTCGGCGCGGCGGGCGCGGCCGGCGATGTCGGTGCGGCTCTCGATCTCAACCTCGCGCTGGCTCTGGACGAGGCCGGCGTCGTTTTCCAGGTCCCAGCCGAGGGCGCGGAAGAACGGGTCGAGGAAGTCCTGCCGCAGCCGGGCCTCGTTGTAGGCCGGGTCCACGCCGGCGGCGAACTGGCCGTCGAACTTGGCGACGAGGCGGCCGAGGGCCTGATGGAACGAGGCGGGGGTGACGGGGGCGAGCATAAGGCGAGGGCGTTCGGCCGCAGCCTAGCGGGCGGCCTCCGTCGGGGCAAAGCGGGGCAGCGATTTATGGTCGGGCCAGCAGTTCCATCGTGTGCAGATCGCCCTCAGGCGGGAAGGCGAAGGGCACGTTGTCCAACAAGGCGCGCGAGAAGGCTTCCACGCCGGTCTGGAAGGGGGACACGTCCTCCTCCGGAGGGAGGTGGACCGGCTCGACGGCGCCGGTGCGCGCGTCGGTGAGTTCCAGGGTACCGCCGGGGGTCTGGCCCATCGTGTTGCGGGCGACAGCCAGCGCGTCGGTGCCGAGGACTTCCAGGGTGCGGCGGGGGAAAACGTCTGGGCAGTTGTAGGCCACGTTCATCGTGAGGAGCGCGCCGCCCGCGAAGCGGCCGACGGCGGCGGCACCGTCGTCCACGGGGTAGGCGTGGACGCGGCGTTGGAGGAGGACATGGAAGTCGGTGAGGGGTTCGCCGAGGAGGGTCTGGGTGAGGTCGAGGCCGTGCGGGGCGAGGTCGAGGAAAGCGCCGCCGCCGGCGCGGGCGGGGTCGGCGCGCCAGTTGTCGTGGCGGCCGTCGTCGGTGGGCGGGCGCCACTCCGGCGGGGTCCAGCAGGCGTAGTGGACGCGGACGGCGGTGATGGTCCCCAGCCGGCCGGCGGCGATGAGCTGGCGCAGGCGGCGGTGGGCGGCGTGGAAACGCTGGTCGAAGGCCGTGGCGTAGCGCACGCCGGCCCGGGCGCAGGCGGCGACCATCGCCTCCGCGTCGGCAAGGGTGGTGGCCATCGGTTTCTCGCAGAGGACGTGTTTGCCGGCGCGGGCGGCGGCCTCGGTGAGCGGGCGGTGGAGGTGGTTGGGCGTGGCGACATAGACGGCGTCCAGGCCGGGGGTGCGCAGGAAGGCGGAGAGGTCGGTGAACCTGGCGACGTCCGGCCCGGCGACGGCGGCGACGCGGGCGAGGGCGGCCGGGTCCGGGTCGCACAGGGCGATGAGCCGGGCGGAGGGGGCCGCGACCAAGGCGGGGGCCACGTAGTCCCGCGCGACCCAGCCGCAGCCGACGAGGCCCCAGCGGACGACGGCGGGGTCAGGCGGGGGGGGCGAGGTCATCTTTGTCCGCAG
>CAXTFX010000318.1:0-5611 GCA_964243185.1 uncultured Chthoniobacterales bacterium | reverse complement strand
CGCCGGTGCCGACGGCGGCGATGAGGATGTCCACCTTGCCGTCCGTGTCGGCCCACACCTCCTCGGCCGTCGTGCGGCGATGAACCTCCGGGTTGGCCGGATTCTCGAACTGGCCGGGCATGAAGGCATCCGGGGTGGCTTCGGTCAACTCCTTGGCCTTGGCGATGGCGCCCTTCATGCCCTCGGAGCCGGGCGTGAGCACGAGCTTGGCCCCGAGCATGGCGAGCAGGGTGCGCCGCTCCGTGCTCATGGTTTCCGGCATGGTGAGAATGATTCTATAACCCTTGGCCGCGGCGACGAAGGCCAGGGCGATGCCGGTGTTGCCGCTGGTCGGCTCGACGATGGTGCTCCGGCCCGGCACGAGTTTGCCCTCGCGCTCGCCGGCTTCGATCATGGCCATCCCGATGCGGTCCTTGACGCTGCCCAAAGGGTTGAAGAACTCGCACTTGAGCGCGATGGTCGTCCCACCCTCCAGGCCGGCGGTGACGCGGTTGAGCCGCACCAGGGGGGTGCGGCCGACGGTTTCGACGATGTTATTGTAGAGGCGGCCGGTGGGGTTCATAGGATTTAACGGTGACGCACCGTATCGCGCCGGCCGCCGGGCGGCAAGCGCGCGGTCGGGTCCGGAATTTGAAAATAAGCTCGACCGTGCTACCCCTTTGCCACGAATCCCGTCCGCAGCGATTTCCCGCCGCCGAACGTAACCGCTTTCCGATTCTTCCGACCTTTATGGCTGACCTGCTTTCCGACACTGAAATCCAGACCCGACTCAAGAAGGTGCCCGAGTGGGAGCATGACAAGAAGCGCATCGAGCGCGTCTTCGAACGTGACGATTTTACCGACGCCATTGATTTCGTGAACTCCGTGGCGGAAATCTCCGAGGAGCAGGAGCACCACCCGGACATTGACGTGCGCTACAACAAGGTCCGCCTCGTGCTCACAACCCATTCCAAAGGCGGGTTGACTGAGATGGATTTCCAACTCGCCGAGCGGATTGACACACTGGAGGAGTAGAACACCGCTACAACGTTCCGACGGCGACAAGGGCAGGGCGGCTTAGGGATAGGTGATTATCCCTTGAAGACAAGTAAGCGTTGCGTATCGTAGGGTCATGCGGAAAAACAAACAGTTTCGGCCCAAGGTGGAACGCTACACCATCGGCCAGTTCCACGCGCAGTTTCCCGATGACGCGGCGGTTCTGGCACACATCTTCTCCAACCGTTACCCGAATGGGCTGACGTGCGAGAAGTGCGGGCGCGAGAACAAGTTTTCCCCGGTGGCCGGTCGTCGCGCCTACGCCTGCAACTGCGGCTTCCAGGTCTATCCGACCGCCGACACGATTTTCCACAAATCGCCCACGCCGCTCAAGACGTGGTATCTCGCCATGTTCTACATGGCCGCGAGCAAGAACGGGGTAGCCGCCCTAGAACTGCAACGCCACATCGGCGTCACCTACAAGTGCGCGTGGCGCATGATGCACCAAATCCGCAAGCTGATGGCCGAAGAGGTCCCGACCATGAAAGGAACGGTGGAAGCGGACGAGACTTTCGTCGGCGGCTACCACCCCGGCGTCAAGGGGCGCGGGGCCAAGGGGAAGACCGTGGTCGTCGGCGTTTTGGAGCGGGAGGGCAACGTCGCCGCGACCGTCGTTGCCAAGCCCGACAGCGCCACCATCCTGCCCCTAATCGTCAACCAAGTCGAACCGGGTGCGAAGGTCGTCACCGACGAATACGGCGGCTACGCCAACGTCACCAAAGCCGGTTTCAAGCACGAACGGGTTCACCACGGCAAAGCGGAATGGGCGCGGGGTGATGTCCATACGAACAACATCGAGAGCTTTTGGAGCCAGATGAAGCGCAGCATAGACGGCACGCACCACCATGTCTCCCGCAAGTATATACAAGCCTACGCCAACGAATACTCTTTCCGGTTCAACCGCCGCCGGTCGGATGCCCCGATATTCGTTCACCTTGTGGGCCAACTGGCCGAGCGGCCTTTTTGAGCAGGCCGAAGAAGGTCTGCTTGTCCGTTGAAGCGGGCGGCGGTGCCGGTGTGGGCTGGCGGCGGGGTTTCGCCGCCGAGCGGGTAGGACGGGCAGGCTCTTCCATGAAGAGCAGCCTACCGCACGGAAACCCCCGGTCAAACCCGGTTGACCGGGGGATGAGAAAATGGTATCCCCGAGAGGACTTGAACCTCCAACCTCCAGCGCACTCCCCGGCTACGTCTGCTTGGAACCGGACCCGTGGCTTCGGATCACCGCTCGAACACTAGCGTTCCATCCATTGAACTACAGGGAAAAGGGTTACGGAGAGGCTGGGCGCACTTCGCGCCCAGCCTCTTGCGTTTGGGAAAAAGGGTGATGCTCGGCACCATTGCCATTGCTGGCCGACAGAAGAGTGTTGGCGTGAAGTTCACCTTCTTGCGGTAGTAAGGCATTTTCCGGTTCAGGGACCTGGACAGGGACCTTGCTGTAAACGCCGGCAATGCTCCCGTTGCGAGGCGTGAGCAAGAAGGCCGGGGCCTTGCCAACGATCCTTTCCCTGACATTTCTAATTTGGTGGCGCGAAAGCCGGTGCCCTTTAGCCGCTAAAGCCGCACGAATTTGAGAGAAGGTGTAGGTGTCCGAGGGATGCTCGTGAATGGCGGAGACGAACAGATCGATGTTGGCTTGAGTTTCAGGACTAACCATCGAAGCAGCGACAAGGGCTTGGGAATTGCCTGCACCATCCTCGTTCCGAAGCGGCACCTGAATGCTGGGGAGGAGGGCAGGAATGGAAGTTGCCGAGACCGGCGAAGCCCCGAAATTCCATTGCCGACGCATCGCATGGTAATCCCGAATGACCTGCTTCGCCTTTTCATAGGCGGAGGTGAGCTGCGAAATCTCGGCTTCGGCGGGGTCCATAGCTTTGGTTAGGGGATGGTAACGGCCGCTTGTGTGGGGCGCAAGGCGCAAAACGGCGACTAGGAAACAAAATTCCAGTATTTTCGGCATTGGTGCCGCTCATTAACCCAACGAAACACATCAGCACCCAAATACAAAAAGGGGTTCCCTGACGCTTTTACTTGCCTTCAAGGGATAATCACCTATCCCTAAGCCGTCGCCGTTGCGCTGACGAACACGCGGTCGTGGCGACTGCGACACGCTGACCAGCGGTGGATTAGGGATAACCCGCCCTACCCTCGCCGTCGGCTTGGTCAGAGTGCTTCCGGCTTGGCCAACAGAGACGCGATCTTGCCCAGGAGCCGCCCGGCCGCGCCGCCGTCTAGGGCGCGGTGGTCGAAGCTCAGGGTGAACTCCGCCTCGGCGACGGGCACGAACCGGTCCTTCACCTCATCCCAGAACGGCACCTTACGCGCGGCGGCCAACCCGAGGATGAGCGTCTGGTCGGGTAACGGGATGGGCGTGGCCCACGTCAGTCCGAACGGGCCGTAGTTGGTTACGGTGGCAGCGGCGCCGGTCATCTCTCCCGGGGGCAGGCGGCGCGCGCGCGTGGCGGCGAGCAACTCGGCGTATCGCGCGGTGAGCTCGCCCAGGGGAGTTTGGGCGATGCCGCGCAGCACGGGCGTCAGGATGCCGTCGTCAGACTCGACGGCGAAGGCGATGTCACCGTTGGCCGCGGGCACCAGCCGGGCGCCGATGAGCCGGTCCGCGGGCGTGGGGTCCTCGGCCAACGCGAGCGCCAGGGCCCGACCCGCGTAGAGGGCGACGCCCGGCCGACCGGGGCCGTCGGGGAACGTCCGGCGGTGCGCCAGCACGGCGTCCAGCGCCACGGGGCGGCCGACGGTGGCCAGCGGCCGGGTCCAGCTCCGGCGCATGGCGTCGGCGATGGCCAGGCGCATCGCCGGGGCGGGCCGTGGGTGGCGCGCCTCCAGACCGGCCACGAACCGTTCCAGGTCCTCCGCCGTAACCCGCCCCCCCGTGCCGGTGCCCGCCACCGCGGCGAGGTCGGCCGGTTGCAAATTAAGTTCCCCCAGCCGCGCCCGCACGCGCGGGGAGAGGAACCCGGCGCCCCCGACCGGGGGGAGGGGAGCGGCGGGGGCCACGGTCGTCGCGGGGGCGGTGACGAGGCGGGACGTCTCCAACCCCGGCGTGCCGTTGCGGGAAGGGGTCGGTTCTGCGCCGTTGTCCTCAGTGTCGTTATCGTCGGTGCCGGGTTCCACCTCGGGCATGGCTGGGCTGCGCTCCGGGCCCGTCGGGACGATCTGGCTCGCGGCGGCACCCTCCGCCGCTCCGTCCGCCGTCGGCGCCGGAGACAGCCCGAGGCGTTCCGCGTCGGCCGGCGCGACTTCCAGGTAGCCGAGCACCGTCCCGACGGCATAGACGCCCTGCGGCTCGGCCTGAAGCCGGGTGATCTTGCCCGGGGCCGGGGCGGTGACGTGGAGGATGGCCTTGTTCGTCTCGACCTCGATGATCTCCTGATCCCCGCTGACCTCGTCCCCGACGTTGACGTTGAGGTTCAGAACGGTGGCCTCGACGACGCTCTCGCCGAGTTGGGGCATGACGATGGGGACGAGCATATGGGGGAAAAGGCGGAGAATTCTAAGCATGAAATTCGGAACAATCGGAACTAAAAAATCTGGGAGCGGAGAGAACTAAAAAGCGGTGTTTCAAGAGCTTTCCGTCCTTTTTGGCTCTTCAAAAGTTTAGTTCCGATTGTTTCGAATTTCGTGCTTCGAATTTTCCGCCTCTTCAAAACCTCAGCATCTCGCGGGCGACCCTCGCCACCTCCACCGCCCCCGGCCGGTGCGCGCTCCAGAGGTTCGGGTGGAACGGGATCGGCGTGTCGCGCGCGTTGAGCCGCCGGGGCGGGGCGTCGAGCAGGTGAAAACCTTCGGCCGACACGCGGGCCACGATCTCCGCCGTGACGCCGCCGAAGGGGAACGCCTCCCCGACGGCCAGCAGCCGACCGGTGCGCGCGACGCTGGCGAGCACGGTTTCGGTGTCCAGGGGTTTGACCGTGCGCAGGTCCACGACTTCCAACTCGCCCTGCCCGGCCGCGGACAACTCCGCGGCGGCGGCCAAGGCTTCGTGCAGCATGGCACTGTAGGTCACAACCGTCAGGTCCCGCCCCGGCCGGGCGACGCGGGCGCGGCCGGCGGGCAGCGTCGGGGCGCCGTCGCCGGGTAGGGCCTCGACCTTCAGCCGGTTATACAAGAACTTGTGCTCACAGAAAATCACGGGGTCCTCCAACGCAACGCCTTCGAGCAGCAGGGAGTAAGCGTCCTCCACCGTGGCGGGGGTCATCACGATCAGACCCGGATAGTGGGCGTAGAGACCCTCGACGCTCTGCGAGTGGAACGGCCCGCCACCGGCCGTCCCGCCGCAGGGCAGGCGCAGGACGAGCGGACACGGGACCCCCGTGCGCCAGAACTGCGTCGCCGCCTGGTTGATGACCTGCGAGAACCCGACGCTGCCGAAGTCCGCGAACTGCATTTCCACGATGGGCCGCGCGCCCTCGGTCGCCGCGCCGACGGCCAGACCCACCGCGGCGTCCTCCGAGATGGGCGAGTCCAACACGCGGTCGGGGAACTCCTTGGCCAACCCCTTCGTCGCCTTGAACGCGCCGCCGAACACGCCCACGTCCTGCCCGTAGATGAACACCCGCCGGTC
>CAXTFX010000317.1:0-5632 GCA_964243185.1 uncultured Chthoniobacterales bacterium | reverse complement strand
TGAGGCACCTCGTAGTTTCGACCATCCGCGACCTGGATGGCAAACGGGCGGGCGTTCATCAGATTTCGCAGGGTTTCTGGACTCATACTGCGATGTTAGCCATGCCGACCATTCTTTCAATACACTATCCCCCGTGCGCCAGGCACGCCCCGATGAACCCTTTGAACAACGGGTGCGGGGCGTTCGGCCGGCTCTGGAACTCCGGGTGGTATTGGCACGCCAGGAACCACGGGTGGTCGCGTAGCTCGATGAGTTCCACCAACGCCCCGTCCGGCGAGGTGCCGCTGAAAACCATGCCCTTGGACACCATCAGGTCGCGGTAGCGGGCGTTGAACTCGTAGCGGTGGCGGTGCCGCTCGGAGATTTCCCGCGCGCCGTAAACCTGCTCGGCCAGGGTGCCGGGGACGATCTTCGTCGGCCACACGCCGAGGCGCATGGACGCCCCTTTGTGTTGAATCTCTTTTTGCTCCTCTAACATGCAGATCACCGGGTCGGGCGACATCGGGGCAAACTCGGTGGAGTTGGCCTGCGCCAGGCCGCAGACGTGGCGCGCGAAATCAATCACCGCGACCTGCATTCCCAGGCAGAGCCCGAGGTAGGGTAGCCCGTGCGAGCGCGCGAAACCCGCCGCGGCGATCTTGCCCTCGATGCCCCGTTCGCCGAAGCCGCCCGGGACGACCACGCCGGCCACGTCGTGCAGCGCCGCGGCCACGGCCTCGGGGTTATCCTCCAGATTTTCGGCGTCCACCCACTCTAGGCCGATGCCGCAGTCGTGAGCGGCGCCGGCGTGGGTCAGGCTCTCGAGCACGCTCTTGTAGGCGTCCTTGAGTTCCACGTATTTGCCGACCAACGCGACCTTGACGTGCTTCTTGGGCGTGATCACGCGCTTGAGGAAGCGGCGCCAGTCGGACATATCCGGGTCCGGCGGGGAAAGGCGCAGCAGGTTGCAGATGGTCTGGTCGAGCCGCTCGATGTGCAGCATGATCGGCGCCTCGTAGATGGAATGCTTCACGTCGCGCATCTCCACGACGGCCCTGGGCGCGACGTTGCAATACATGGACAGTTTGGCGCGCGTGTCTTCGTCCAGCGGATGCTCGGTGCGACAGATGAGCACCTGCGGTTGCAGGCCGATTTCGCGGAGCTTGGCCACGCTCTGCTGGGAGGGTTTGGTCTTCAGTTCCCCGGCCGCTTTGAGGAAGGGCAACAGCGTGACGTGGACGACGATGGCGTTCTCCGGCCCGGCCTCCAGGATGAACTGGCGGATGGCCTCCAGGAACGGTAACCCCTCGATGTCGCCCGTCGTGCCGCCAATCTCGGTGACGAGGATGTCGGCCTCCGGGTGCTCCTCGGAGACCAGCCGGATGCGGGCCTTGATCTCGTTGGTGACGTGCGGGACGACCTGGACGGTTTTGCCGAGGTAGTCGCCGCGGCGCTCCTTGGCGATGACCGTTTCATAGACCTGCCCGCTGGTGAGGTTGTTGTGGCGGGTGAGCTTGCAGTTGGTGAACCGCTCGTAGTGGCCGAGGTCCAGGTCGGTTTCCGCGCCGTCGTTGAGCACGTAAACCTCCCCGTGCTGGAAGGGGTTCATCGTGCCGGGGTCCACGTTGAGGTAGGGGTCGAACTTCTGGAAGACGATCTTGAGGCCGCGGTGTTCCAGGATGGTGCCCAAGGACGCCGCCGCGAGGCCCTTGCCGAGCGAGGAGACGACGCCGCCGGTGATGAAGATGTATTTCATTACAGGGATGAAGGATGAAAAGATGAAAGGAGGGTGGCAGGAAGCAAAATATTCGCCGGCCGGGACTCACCTTCATCCTTCAACCTTCAACCTTCATCCTTCTTTCCACCCGCGCCACGTCCTCCGGCACGTCCACGCCCAGGGATTCGTGCGGCGTGACGACGACGCGAATCCGGGCGCCGTTTTCCAGGGCGCGCAGTTGTTCCAGGCGTTCGGCGCGTTCCAGGGGCGAGGGCTCCCAGGCCACGAAACGTTCCAGGAAATCCCGGCGGTAGCCATACACGCCCTGGTGGCGGTAACACGGCGCGGCCGGGGCGCCGGGCAGGGGGTGGGGGATGGCCGCCCGGGAGAAGTAGAGGGCGTCCCCGTTGCGGGCGAGGACCACCTTCACGCAGTTCGGGTTCAGGAGGTCGGCCGCGTCGTGCAGCGGGCAGGCGGCCGTGACCATCGGCAGGGCGGGGTCGTCCAAGAGCGCGCCCGCCAGCCGGTCGAGCAGGGCGGGGTCCACGAGCGGCTCGTCCCCCTGGACGTTCAGAACGTGGGAAAACGTCACGCCGCCCCCCGCGGCCAGCCGCGCGGCGGCTTCGGCGATCCGGTCCGTGCCGCTGGGGTGTTCGGGCCGGGTGAGGATCGCCCGGGCACCGAAGCCGTTGGCCGCCGCCGCGATGCGTTCGTCGTCCGTGGCGATAAACACGCCGGCCGTCAACCGGGAGGCCCGGCGCGCCCGCTCCCAGACGTGCTGGACGAGGGGTTTGCCCGCGATGGGGTGGAGCGGTTTGCCGGGGAAGCGGGTGGCGCCCCAGCGCGCGGGGATCAGGGCGAGAACGGCGTCGGGCATGACGGGAAGGGGGCCTGAACGTTAGCCGGCTTGCCCGAAGCTCGCCGCCAGCTCCGCGGGCGTGAGCGTCGCGGTGCCGAGTTTGCCGACCACCACGCCGGCGGCGTGGTTGGCCACCTCCGCCGCCTCGACCGCGGTCCCTCCGGCGGCGAGGGCGAGGGTGAAGAGAGCGATGGCCGTGTCGCCCGCCCCGGAAAGGTCGAACACTTCCCGCGCGCGGGTCGGCAGGTGAACGGGGGGAGCCCCGCCCGGCTCGAAGAGCATCATGCCCTGCTCGCCCAGGGTCACGAGCAGCCCGGAGCGGGGCTGCCAGCGGTCGAGCAGCGTCCGGCCGACGCCCAGCAGCTCCGCGTCGCGCTCGGGTAGGTCGTGCCCGTCGGTGTGAAGGGGTCGGCCCGCCGCGGCGAAAGCCTCCGCCCGGTTGGGTTTAACGGCCGTGGCCCCGCGCCACGATAGGGGGTTGCGCGGGTTGGGGTCCACGGTGAGCAGCGCCCCCGCCGCCGAGGCGCGCGCCGTGAGCGCGTCCACGAACGGTTGGTCGAGGAAGCCCTTGCCGTAGTCCTCCAGGATCACCGCGTCGAAACCCGCCAGGCGACCGTCGAGGATTTCGAGCGCACGCCCGTGGACCGCCGCCAGCATCGCCGGGTCCGCGCGCCGCTCGCGGTCCACGCGGACGACGTGCTGCTGGCGGGCGATGACGCGGGTTTTCACGATGGTCTGCCAGCGGGCATCCTCCTGGAGCAGGTCCAGCGCGATGCCCCCGGCTTCCAGCAACCCCCGCAGCCGCCCGGCGTGCTCGTCGGTGCCCACGAGACCCATGACCGCGACGTGTGGGGAAAACTCCCGGAGGTTGCGCGCGACGTTGGCCGCGCCGCCGGGATAAGCCGAAGTGTGGGAAACCTCCACCACGGGCACGGGCGCCTCCGGGGAGATGCGCGCCACCCGGCCCCAGACAAACTCATCGAGCATCAGGGCGCGGACGACCAACACCCGCTGCCCGGCAAAGCGGCCGGGCAGGGTGTGCAGACGGGCGGGCGGGGACAGCATCGGCGGGGGGCGAATTGAACAAAACGGCGGGGCGGGCGGTCTTACGCGCGCCGCCGCCGGGGGGCAAGCGGGTTTCAACCCCCGTTGACGCCCCGGATGGGCTGTGTTCTGCTGCCCGTTCCCGTTGCCGGCGCTTCGCAAACTATCCCAACCGACCCGTTCCCCGAGCCGATGAATCCCCCGATGCCCTTTGCCCGCTTCGCCCCCACCGTTGTCCTCCTCCTCGCCGCCGCCGCCGTCTCCCCGCTGCGCGCGGACCCGCCGCCGCAGAAGATTGACGTCAAAAGTTTCCAGACCAGCGTGAACGACGTCGTGGTCCCCGTGCCGAGCGAGGTTTTCAACGTGCTGGACAAGCTCGGGCACCCCAACTGGGCCGGGCAAGTCCGCACGACCACGGACGCCCACCCGACGGCCCGGCCGCACGTTTCCCTGCTCTTCGGCACGGTGATCGCCGATGGCTTCCTGGCGGTGCAGGCCAAGGATTCCGACAAGGTGAAGAAGATCGGCAAGCGGGTCCTCGACCTCGCCACCGCGCTAGGGGTCAAGGACAGCGTGATCTCCCACACCCAGAGCATCGTCGAGGCCGCCGACGCCGCGGACTGGGGCCGGGTGAAGAGCGAGCTGGACAAAACCCAGAAGGAGGTCAAGGGCGCGATGGAAAAGCTCAACGACCGCGACGCCTCCGAGCTGGTCTCGATGGGGGGCTGGCTGCGCGGCACCGAAGCCGTC
The DNA here is from genome assembly GCA_964243185.1 of uncultured Chthoniobacterales bacterium. GTDB lineage: Bacteria > Verrucomicrobiota > Verrucomicrobiia > Chthoniobacterales > SZAS-18 > CAXTFX01. The sequence goes on along the minus strand of CAXTFX010000317.1, from coordinate 1,283 downwards.
ACCGACCTGGTCGCCAAGGACTACAACCCCGACCGCGCCGAGCTGCTCCACCAGCCCGACCTGCTGGCAACCTTTGACCGCCAGCTCTCCGGGATGAATCCGAAGACGCGCACCAACGCGCTGGTCAACAAGCTCCAGACCGGCTTGACGGAGATCCGCCCGCTCGTGGCCGACGCCAACGCGGACATCAAGCGCGAGGCCGTGCAGAAGATCAACGGGATCACCGGCAACCTCGTTTCCTCCATCTACGCGAAGAGCGCGACGCCCTGACCAGGGGTGGGGGCGAGGGGATAACGCCGCTGAAACAAAGTCGCCTTGCAAATTCGCCTGGTTCAACGGCATCTTCCGCGCCCGCCGCATCCGAACTTCCCCTTTGTGAAACTTCTCCGTCGTCCCGCCCTGCTCGTCGTCAGCCTCCTCACGTTGCTCTGTTCGCCCCTGGCCGTGACCTCCGCCCGGGGGACGGTGGACGATGCCCTATCCTTCGCCCTGGAGGCGGTGGACCCATACATCAAGCAGGGTTATACCCTGCGCGAGGACACCTGGGGCGGGGACCTGCCGGTGGGCGAGGGCAAAGCCATCACGCACCAGCTCTTCAAGGGCAACGACTACTGGTTCTGCATGGGCACGGACGTGAGGGGGGGCAAGATCTCCGTGCACATCTACGACGGCGACGGCAACCTCGTGGAAGAAACCTCCTGGCAGAAGGACGCCGCCAAGGGTGAGGGCAGCTTCGCGGGGGTGAAGATCAACCCCAAGCGCACCGGAACGTATTTCTTGATCGTCAAGGTGGAGAAGTCCGCCGAGGAGCGCACCTCCTGGGGTCTGGTTTACGCCTACAAATAGGGGTGGTTAAACCGGCAACTTTTCACCGCAGGAGGAACCACCACACCGTGGCCGCAGACGAACAGCGGATGGGAGCGACGGACGGCAGCGGCGCCGGCACGCTGACGCTGCAATTCGAGAGCGCCCGCGCGGCCGAAATCCTCTTTGCGGGGGACCTGTCGCTGCTCAAAACCCTGGGGGAAACCCTCCGGGTGCGGGTCACGGCGCGGGAGGGTTGGATCAAGTTCGACGGCGAGCCCGCGCGCGTGGCCCAGGCCAAGCGGGTGTTCGACCAGCTCGAACGCGCCCGCCAGGGTGGCATGACCATCCGCCGGCACGAGTTCCTCTACGCCCTGCGCTCCGTGGCCGACGTGGAGGCGACCGCGCCCGCCCCCGTCGCCGCGAACGCCGCCGGCGCGCCCGCGACCCCGGACCCTGCCCCGACGGGGCGCGGGGAA
>CAXTFX010000316.1:0-5634 GCA_964243185.1 uncultured Chthoniobacterales bacterium | reverse complement strand
CACCCGCTCGATCTCCCCGCCGGAGAGCGTGCGCGTCGGCCGGTCCAGGTTGAGATAGCCCAACCCGACGGCGACGAGGTAGCGCAGACGGTTGACGATCTCCTTCTGCAACATCTCCGCGCTCGGGTCGTTCGGCGGGACGACGAGGCCGGCAAGCAGGTCGGCCAGGGCGGTCACGGGCAGCTCGGCGAGCTCGGGCAGCGTGTAGCCGGGCGGTTTTTTGTCCGCAGATTTCGCAGATTGCCGCAGATTGCCTAAGGGGTTTTGTTCCGAGACCCCGTTCCTTAATCTGTGTGAATCTGCGTAATCTGCGGGCAAACCCGGCCCGCTATCCGGCAACCGGTAGTTCAACGCCGCCGCCTGGTAACGCCCGCCGTGGCAATCCGGGCACAGCGTGTAGGCCCGGTAACGGCTCAGGAGCACGCGGACGTGCATCTTGTAGGTCTTCGTTTCCAGCCAGTCGAAATATCCCTTCACACCATACCAGCCGCCGTTCTGCCAGAGGTCATCGCTGGTGACGCTCCCGGCATCGGGTCGGCGCGATTCGCCGTAGAGCACGAAACGCTGGTCGGCCTCGGGCAACTCCTCGAACGGCCGATGGACGTCCACTTTGGCTTTAGCGCACGCCTTCAGCAGGTCACGCTGGCACTCGGCTGACTGGCCGCCCTGGAACGGCTTGACCAGCCCCTTGGCGATGGGCTTGCGCTTGTCGGGCAGGGCGCGGTCGAGGTCCAGGCCGATCACCCGGCCGAACCCGCGGCACTTCGGGCAGGCGCCGAGCGGGTTGTTGAAGGAAAACAGCCCCGGCGAGGGCGGCCGGATGTCCAGGTCGCAGCGCGGGCAGTGCCAGCCGGTCGAGAACGGGATGCCCTCGGCCTCCGGGTGCGCCGGGTCCAGGAAGCAGACGCGGCCCTTGCCGAACCGCAGGGCGGTTTCGACGGATTCGGTCAACCGCGAACGGGCTTCCGGCGTGAGCGTGACGCGGTCCTGGATGACGCGGGCCTTCCCGGACAACGTCTTCAGCGCGACGTCCAGCGCCTCGTCGGTGCGGACGACCCCGCGGTCGCCCAACCAGACCCGCAGGTAGCCCTGGCTTTGCAGGAACTGGAAGAACTCCGCCGGGTCCGTCTTCTCGGGCACGGGCACGGAGAACGTCAGCAGCAGCGTGGCGCCGGGGCGGGCGGCGAGGATTTGCTCGACGATCTCCCGCGGGCTGTCGGGGCGGATCTCCCCGTGGCACGACGGGCAGAACGCCCGGGCCACGCGGGGCATGAGCAGCTTCAGGTAGTCGTTGATCTCGGTGATGGTCCCGACGGTCGAGCGGGTGCTCTTGACGTTGTTGGATTGCTCGATGGCGATGGCCGGGGGGATGCCGCGGATGCTGTCCACCAGCGGCTTGTCCATCCGCTCCAGGAACTGGCGCGTGTAGGGTGAAAATGTCTCGACGTAACGCCGCTGGCCCTCGGCGTAGATCGTGTCGAAGGCCAGGGACGACTTGCCCGAGCCGCTCGGCCCGGTGATGACGTTGAGCCGGCCTAGCGGCAGGTCCAAGTCAATGCCCTTCAAGTTATTCTGACGCGCCCCGCGGATCTCCACGCAATCGGCCGGCGGCGGCGCGACGGTCAGGGTCGGGCGGGTGGCCGGCGGGGCGTCGGTGGCAGGCGGCGGGGCGTTTTTCGGCACCCGCCGAACTTAGCGGGGAGGGGGCGAAAGCCAAGCCGCGGGCAGGAATTTCCCGGTTTAACGGGATGTTCAGGGGAACATGCCGGCCAGGTTGCGGAGCCACCACCGGGGATCAACGCCCGGAAAACAAAACTGCCCAACGCTCCGGGTCGCAGGGTGCCGACGCCGGAGCCGTTGGGCGGTGAAAGGGGAGACCCGTCCGACAAGGCGACTCAAACCTTTTTGCCGGCTTTAGCCGTCTTGGCGCCCGCCGCAGCCTTCTCTGGCTTGGCGGCGACCGTGGCCGTGGCCGCGCCGCGCCGCCGCCGACCGGTGGCCCCGCTGGCGGACATCTTGGCGGAAAGCTCCAGCACGTTCTGGCGCATGATCTTGCCGCTCTTGAACTTCACCGTGGCCCGCTCGGGGATGGCGAAGTTGGAGCCGGGGACGTTGGGGTTGCGCCCGACGCGGGGTTTGGACAGGCGGACCTGGAAGACCCCGAAGTTACGCAGTTCCACGTCCTGCCCCTTGGAGAGACTGTCGGTGATGGCGTCGAGCGTGCGTTGGATGATGTCGAAAACCTGGTGTTGGACGACGCCGGTTTCGGTGGAGATGCGGACGACGAGATCGCGTTTGGTGAGATTAGCCATAAATGGAGTAGCGGGGTGTTCGGTAATTAACCACCTACAGAAGCCTTAGTCGCGGCACTTTGCGAAGATGGACGCATTTTCGGGCCGGATCGGCCAAAAAGCACCCGCCTGCAACCGCCGACGCCCGCGGGCTTTTGCCACGGGGGTAGATGTGACGAGGGCCTTAGATACTCCTAAACGCCGAGTGTTCAACGGAAAATTCACGACAACCTCTTTTTTACGAACGGGATGGCCAGATTGTAAGTGTCCCGCTCCCGTCGGTGGAACCGCTGCTCATCTGAACACGTTAGTTCCTCCGCCAGACCGGTTTAGGGGCGGGCGCCGCGAACCGGTCCGGGGCGATTTCGTGGGCCGTGCGGAAGTGGGTTTTCGCCGTCTCGCGGAGAATTTCTTCGCCGTGCGCCGTAGCCAGCCGGCGCGCAACGCTTTTCACGTCGGCGGAAACCCCGCGGGGCAGCGGACCGTCGAGGCCGTGGCGCTCGCCGGCTTCGCGCAGGGCGTCGATGAACCGCTCCCGCGCCAGGATGCTGGCGGCGGCGACGGCCGGGTCGGACTCGGCCTTGGGGCGCTGGTCGAGCTGGAGCGCCCGGCCCTTGTCTAACAGGGCGCGCTGGATGAGCGCCGGGTTGCCGAACTGGTCCGACAGGGCGCGGGGGCAGTCCGGGCGGGCGGCCAGCAGGTTCTCGATGACGCGCGCGTGGCCCCAGGCGAGCAGGCGGTTGAGGTTGCCCATCTTCTCGTAGAGCCGGTTGTAGGCCGCGGGGCCGACGACGACGACGTTGTGGACGGCGCCGGGCGTGCGGCGGATCCCGTCCGCCAGGGCGCGGATCTTCGCGTCGGAGCTGATGCGCTTGGAATCCGTCACGCCGGCCTCGCGGAAGCGCCGGGCGATGTCGCGGTCCACGTAGCAGCCGGCGATGACCAGCGGGCCGAAGAAGTCGCCCTTGCCGCTCTCGTCGATGCCGAAATGCGGGGTGAACGCTTCCGGGGAAAGCTCCTCCTCGTAGCCCAGGCGCGCCTCGCCGAGGATTTCGGGTTCGAGGTGGAACTGGAGGAAGTCCGACGTGCCCTTGCCCTGGACGAGCACCTTCGGGCCCTTGGCATAGACGGCGACGTTGACCTTGGCGGCGGGCTTCTCGGCCGCGTAGAGGGTGTGGGGTTTTTCCACCGGCGCGAAGCCCCATTCCGGCAGCCGGGCGCGGAGCAGGTCGGCTTGAGCGGGCGTGAGCGGCGAGGTAAAGGAGGTCAGCGGTGGCATCTTCTAAAGCGGCGGAACTTACGGCGGCTGGTTTCCTCACGGAACGGGAAAAACGCTCCGTCGTGCGCCGGGCGCTGGTGGCGTGGTTCTCGCAAACCGGGCGGGACCTGCCGTGGCGGCGGACGCATGATCCCTACGCCGTGCTGGTGAGCGAGTTCATGCTCCAGCAGACGCAGGTGGCCACGGTCATTCCGTATTACGAGCGCTGGCTGGCCCGGTTCCCCGACGCCGCCGCGCTCGCCCGCGCGCCGGAAGCGGAGGTGTTGCGCGCCTGGGAGGGATTGGGTTACTACGCCCGCGCCCGGAACTTGCACCGGGCGGCGCGAGCCATCGTGGAAACGCACCGCGGCCGTTTTCCCCAAGAACTCGCCGCCATCGCTGCCCTGCCCGGCGTCGGCCGCTACACGGCGGGGGCGGTGGCGAGCTTCGCCTTCGACCTGCCGGCGGCGGCGGTGGACGCCAACATCGCCCGGGTGCTGGCGCGCTGGCTGGACCTACAGACGCCCATTGACACCACCGCCGGTCAGGCCGCGTTGTGGGAAACGGCGGAGGCCCTCGTCCCCGCGGCGGGCGAGGACGGCGGCCCGCGCCGCTGGAACTCGGCCCTGATGGAGCTCGGCGCGCTGGTCTGCCGCGCGCGGGCGCCGGCCTGCCTCGTGTGCCCGGCGCGGGGCTGGTGCCGGGCCTTCGCGGCGGGGACGCAGGAAGTGGTGCCGGTGAAGAAAGCGCCCCGCGCGGCGGTCGCCCTGGACGAGCCGTGCGCGTGGGTCGTCGCGGACGGGGCGCTGCTGCTCCAGCAGGGCACGGTCGGCGCGCGCTGGCGGGGGTTGTGGAAGCTGCCGCCGTTGGCCGGGTTGCCGTCCGCCGCGGACGCGGAGCCAAGGTTCCGGCTGGTTTACCCGTTCACGCACCACCGCGTGACGCTGCGGGTCTTCGACGCCCCGGCCCCGGCGGCGCTGTCGGAAGGCCAGCGCTGGTGGCCGTGGGCGGACTTGGAGCACGCCGCGATGGCCGCCCCGCACCGGCGGGCCGTGCGCGTTCTGCTCAAAGGGAACGATGGGGGTTGAAGGCCGCGGGATGCGGGGCAAAGTGCTTCCCCCGGCCCTGGCTGAACTATGACCGCCCTTCCTACCGAAGCCCTCCCCGACGCCCACGGCCACTTCGGTCCCTACGGCGGGATGTTCGTGCCCGAAACACTCATGGCGCCGCTGCACGACCTGGCCGCGGAATACGCCCGCGCCCGCGCCGACGCCGGCTTCCAGCGCGAACTCGACGGGCTGCTGCGCGACTTCGCCGGCCGGCCGACGCCGCTGTATCTGGCCGAACGGCTCACGGCCAAGCTGGGCGGGGCGAAAGTTTACCTCAAGCGCGAGGACCTGCTGCACACCGGGGCGCACAAGATCAACAACGCGCTCGGCCAGATCCTGCTCGCCCGGCGCATGGGCAAGCATCGCGTCATCGCCGAAACCGGCGCCGGCCAGCACGGCGTCGCCACGGCCACGGCGGCGGCACGCTTCGGCCTGGAGTGCGTCGTTTACATGGGCGCCGTGGACATGGAACGGCAGGCGCTCAACGTCGCCCGGATGCGGTTCCTGGGCGCCACGGTCGTGCCCGTCACGGCCGGCCAGGCGACGCTCAAGGAGGCGATCTCGGAGGCGATGCGCGACTGGGTGACCAACGTGCGCGGGACCTACTACATCCTCGGCTCCGCGCTGGGCTCCCACCCTTACCCGATGATGGTGCGCGATTTCCACCGCGTCATCGGCGTCGAGGCCCGGCAACAGATGCTCGAGCGCGAGGGCCGCACGCCCGACGTGCTGGTCGCCTGCGTCGGCGGCGGCTCCAACGCCATTGGGCTGTTCCACCCGTTCCTGGACGTGCCGGACATCCGCATGATCGGCGTCGAGGCCGGCGGCGAAGGGGTCGGCCCCGGCCAACGGCACGCGGCGCGCTTCCAGGGCGGCCGGCTGGGGGTGTTGCAGGGCACCAAGACGTGGCTGCTGGCGGACGACGACGGGCAGATCGAGCTGACCCATTCCATCTCCGCCGGCTTGGACTATGCCG
>CAXTFX010000315.1:0-5646 GCA_964243185.1 uncultured Chthoniobacterales bacterium | reverse complement strand
CCCATCACCCAGCCGGGCACCAGGATCACCTGGAGCCTCTGGACGCTCCCCTGGACCCCGCCATCCCCCGGCGAAACCCGGCTGTTCGTCCGCGCCGCCGACGGCAACGGTCAACCTCAGATCGAGGAAGACCGCAACCCCGTCCCCAGCGGCGCCACGGGGCTGCACCGGGTCCGTGCCCGGATCGAGGCGGCCTGAGCGTGCCAGGCAGAAGCCGCCCGCGGGCAATTTCCCCGTTGACGGCCGGCTGGCGCGGAGCGGGCGAATCCCACTGCCACCATGCCCCGCCTGTTTTTACTGCCGTTCCTTGCCGCGCTGCTCGCCTCGTCCACGCTGCGCGCCCAGCAGTTCGGCCCGCCCGAGGCCAAACCCGAGCTACCCCTGCCCTACCAGACGAGGCCCGGCAGCTTCCCCTCGCACGTCCTCGGCTGGCCGGAAGGGAAGACGCCGAGGGCCCCAGCCGGGTTTCGGGTAAACCTGTTCGCCGAGTTGGACAACGCCCGTTGGCCTTACGTCCTGCCCAACGGCGACGTGCTCGTCTCCCAGGCGGACTCCGGGCGCATCACGCTCTTCCGCGGCCTCACGGCCGACGGTCGGCCCGAGCAGACAGAAGTCTTCCTGCGGGGGTTGAACAAACCCTTCGGGATGCTCGTGCTCAACGGCACCTTCTACCTCGGGGAGACGAACAAACTCTCCCGCTACCCCTACTCACCCGGCCAGACCCGACTGGACCCGGCGCAGGGCAAAAAAATCCTCGACCTGCCCGCGGGCGGCTATAATAACCACTGGACCCGCAACGTCGTCGCCCGGCCGGACGGCAAGAAGCTCCTCGTCACCGTCGGCTCGGCCTCCAACGTCGGGGAATACGGCATTGACAAGGAGGTCCGCCGCGCGGGCGTGCTGGAGGTCAACCCCGACGGCACGGGCGAGCGGGTCTTTGCCTCGGGCCTGCGCAACCCGGTCGGCATTGATTTCGCGCCGGGCACGGGTGTGCCCTGGACGGTGGTGAATGAGCGGGACAACCTCGGCGACGACCTCGTGCCCGACTACCTGACCAGCGTGCGCGACGGCGGTTTCTACGGCTGGCCGTTCGCCTACTTTGGCACCAACGAAGACCCGCGCCGCCAAGGGGAACGGCCTGACCTCGTGGCCCGCAGCCTCAAACCCGACTATGCCCTGGGGAGCCATACCGCCTCGCTCGGGCTGACGTTCTACCGGGGAAAGAGTTTTCCCGAACGCTACCGCCGGGGCGTATTCATCGGCCAGCGCGGGAGCTGGAACCGCTCGCAGCTCGCCGGCTACAAGGTGGTGTTCGTGCCCTTCGGAGAAAACGGCCAACCCACCGGCAAACCGCCGGAGGATTTCCTCGCCGGCTTCATTGCCGACCTCGGTAAGCGGGAAGTCTATGGCCGCCCCGTCGGCGTGACGACTCTGCCTGACGGCTCGCTGCTGGTCTGCGACGAGCCGGGAGGACGGGTCTGGCGGGTGAGCTACGGGCGGTGAGACGGAGGAATGCCCACGAAACACACGAAAAGGGCGGAGGAAACGAAGAAAGTTTCTCCAAGCTCCTCTCTTTTTCGTGCGTTTCGTGGGCCCTATTTCTCCAGCGCCGCGAGTTCGCGGAGAAAATTCGGGAACGACTTGGCGTCGCGGATCAGGTGGTTGAGCCGATCCAACTTTTCGTCGTTAAACGCCTGGTTCAGCGACACACGCCGGGAGCCGCCGGGATGGTTGAACACCACTTCGTCCCAGTGGATGGAGGAAATTTCGTTGTTGAACTTCGCCACGCTGCGCCCGCGAAAGTAGGCCCGGGTCGTGTCCGGCGGGTTGAAGAGCGCGTCGCGGATGTCGTCCTCGCGCACGTAGCGCCGCATCTGCCCCTCGCGCATCAGGGCGTAGTGGAGGCTCTGGTCAGGGTTGACGTTGTGGTATTCGAGGTCAATGGACTGCAACCACGGGTCGCTCCACGCCAAATCCTCGCTCTCACGCAGGGTGTCGAGCAGGAACTTCTTCGCAGTCCAGTCCACCCGGTCGCGTGTCCGCATCACGTCCTTTTCCAGATCGTCGAGCACGCTTTCCCATTCGCGCAGGAGCCACTGCGTCTCCGGGTCCGAGCGGTCGCAGTGCGCCATCGCCGCCGCCAGGTAGAGCCGCTGCACGTCCACGGCGGAAATCTTGCGCCCGTCCTTCAGCTCGATGATCCAGGTGTAGGTCTGGTCGCGCGAGATGCTCTTGGTCGTCTCAATGGGCTGCGCGAACTCCAGTTGCGGTGCCTTGCCGAGCTCGATGAGTTCGAGGACCAGCGAAGTCGTGCCGATCTTCAGCGCCGTGGCGACCTCGGACATGTTGGCGTCGCCGATGATGACGTGAAAGCGCCGGTATTTGGAAGAGTCCGCGTGGGGCTCGTCGCGCGTGTTGACCAAGGGGCGACGGTTCATCGTGTCGATGCTCACGATGACGCTGAAAAAGTCCGACCGTTGCGAGATCTGGTAAATGCCGGCCTGGCTGGCAACGCTCTCGGCTTCCACGCCCATCTTGCCGGCCCCCGCGAAAATTTGCCGGGTGATCAGAAACGGCAGGATATCAGCCACCACCCGATCCCAAGGCACGTGCCGGGACATGAGGAAATTATCGTGGCAGCCGTAGGAATGGCCGACGAAATCGGTGTTGTTCTTATACAGCTTGACCTCGCGCTCCGGCAGCAGCTTTTTGTTCCGCCGCCGCGCGCACTCCGCGAGGATGCGCTCGCCGGCCTTGTCTTGGGACACCACCTGCTTGAGCGTCGTGCATTCCGGCGTGGAATATTCCGGGTGGGCGTGGTCGTTGTAATAACGCGCCCCGTTGCACAGGACGAGGTCGCTCTTGATTTCTTCAAAGGACAACGGCCGGTTCTTATCGATCTCGTAGTAAGCCGATTCGTCCGTGTCCTGCATCAACTCCGCCGCGCGGAAACCGCGGGCGTCTTGGTGAGGATCTTCGAGCCGGTAATCCCACTTCATGAGATTGCCGTATTCCGTGTAACGACGCACCAGCTCAATGCTTTCGCTGACGACATCCACATTGTCCACGCCGTCCACGGTGATGCCGTATTCCGTCTCGATGCCGAACACTCGTTTCATCCCCAGTTGGTGATTCTTTGGCAATGGCAAATAAGGTTGGCCCCCCCGCAAGTGACCTCCGCGCGCCCCCGGGCCTTCGCGGAACCACGCACCGGGCAGGCCGTGGGTGTTTAGATTACCGCTCGGTTCGTCCGCGGTTTCTCCTCGCCGGGCCGTAGAGCCTTCACCGGCGTGATGCGCACGACGTTTTCCGCGTCGTAATCAATGAGTTTAAGCCAATCTTCCGTGATGTCCGTGGGCGGGAAGATGTCGTTCTCCGAATACTCCGCGTTGAGGGACAGCCCCAAGTCGCTGGCGGAGATGCCCTCTTCTTGCGTCGTGGCGATGGCGCGTTTGATGGCCAGCCCTTTCGCGCGCTCCACGATGGAGGAGATGAGCGCACCGCTGACGAGGTCGCCGCGATACATCGTTTCCTTGCGTCCGCTACGCAGGGTGACTTCGAGGAAACGGTTCTCGTCCCGGTGCGCGAACTGTTGCTCCACGAGGTCGTTGACCAGCTTGTCAATGGCAGCCTTCACCCCGCCGGCCTCCCGGATCAGCGCGGGATCATACGGGAGATCCTCGGTGAGGTAGATTTTGTAGATTTCGCGCGAACCTTCCTTCGTGGGACGATTGACCTTGATCTTGCGGTCAATGCGGCCGGGCCGGATGATGGCCGGATCAATCAGGTCGGCCCGGTTGGAGGCCAGGATGATGACGACATCATTCAACGAATCAATGCCGTCCATCTCCGTGCAGAACATTGGCACGAGCGTGCTCAGGATGTTGGAAAACCGCGACGCGCGGCGCGTGCCCAGGATGCTCTCGGCCTCGTCAATGAACAGGAAGGGCAGGTAGCCCTCCTTCCGCTTCTCGCGCGCCGTGGCAAAGATCTCGCGCACCATGCGCTCGCTCTCGCCGACCCACATGTTGAGGATTTCGGGACCTTTGATGTGCATGAAGTATTCCTTCATGTTCTCGCCGGTTTTCTCCTTGAGCTTCGCGGTGAGGTTGTAAGCACACGCCTTGCCGATCAGCGTCTTGCCGCAACCCGGCGGGCCGTAGAGCAGAAAGCCTTTCGGGGTCGTGTGGTTGAACTTGGCGAACAGGTCCGCGTGCACCAGCGGCAGTTCAATGGCGTCCTTGATGGCTTGCAAGGCTTCGTGCTGGCCGCCGACCTTGTCCCAGGGCAGCTCGGGCACGTCGTCTAGGTAGTGGTCCTTGGCCTGGGGCTTGGCGAGGACCTCCAGCGCCATCTTGTAGTTGCCGTCCACGCGCACGTCGTCACCGGTTTTGATGGTCGCCTTGGCCACCTCCGCGGAACGTTGCAGCACGATGGATTGCAGCCCGTTGTCCTGACCGACGCGCAGGCGGTCGGTGCCCAGGACCTCCGTGACCTTGGCCACGGGGCCGGAGGTGTCGAAGCCCAGGTCGCCGACGACGCAATACGCCTCGTTGACCAACACCCGCGTGCCCTTCTTGAGCCGGGAAACGTTGATCCGCGGGTCCACGTTGCAGTAGTAGTCCGCCCCGCCGACGACGATCTGCGCGGTTTCCTTGTTGGGGGTGCCCAGGAAGGTGCCGATGCGGTTGGCCGGACTGGTCACCTTTTTGATGACCTCCTCCATCTTTTCGATGGTCTGGCGGGCCTCGTTGATGGTGTCCTCCTGGTCGGCGACCTGCGCGCGGAGGGTGAGGAGCTGTTTACGCACCGGGTCCCCGACGGGCAGGGCGGCGATGGTGCGGTCGAGTTGGTCGAGGGTCGAGGGTTCGTCGGCGCCGCCGTGGGCGCCGTAGAGTGCGTCGAATTCAGACGAGCGGTCGTTCGGGTTCATGCGTGGCAAATCCCAGCCGAATGCTAACGGGAAACTATACGTCCCGCGTCAAGCCTCGTCACGTGCCGGGCCGGCAATTTCGCGACAAATACCCGTGAACGCGCGCCGGCCGCGCGTTGTCGCCTCTTATCCCCGCGATGGTTCCCCGGAGAAAATCGCGGCGCGCGGTTGACGCGCCGGCCGGGTTTGCGTATAGAATCCGTCCCCCCTGCCCGACGGCCTGCCGCGAGCGGGACGGAGTTCCAAGCACCCGTAGCTCAATTGGATAGAGCATCTGACTACGGATCAGAAGGTTACAAGTTCGAGTCTTGTCGGGTGCAAGTTTCTGCTATACGTAGGTTTACGCACAGTTTTAAGGTCGAAAATGGCTGATCGTCCGACTCCTGTTCCGCCACTTTTCCGCCACTTTCTGAGCTCACCTTTACGTCGGTCTAAGCCGGCCCCCGGCATCTGCCGGTGTGGGACCACCGCCCGGAGCGGCGTTGACCTTGACCTCCACGCTCGTGCCTGCGGTTGCGGCCGACAGCAGACAGCAAGTGACAGGGCGGGCTGACCCGAGCCGTCGCCTATGTGCACGTTCAAGGCCACGATGCTACGGTAGGGGGTCATAATGCTCGTAGGTCTGCCCGGACAGCAGCGTCAGGCGATTACCTGCCCGGCGCCTATGGCGTGTTTGAGTAATGGTTCGGGCCGCCTTCACGAGGGCGAAAGGG
>CAXTFX010000314.1:0-5649 GCA_964243185.1 uncultured Chthoniobacterales bacterium | reverse complement strand
TGGCCGCGGAGGATGCGCGGGAGGTTGTCGCCGATGGACACGGCGCGGATGGGGCCGCGGCCCTGGGAGGTCGCCAGGTGGCGGTTGAGCCAGCCGTCAGCGGTGACGACCGTGCCGGCGGAGACGCCCGTTTCCCAGGTGTCCTGCTCCTCGAAATGGCTGCGGGTGTTCTGGTCGTAGCCGACGGCCTGGAGCCCGACGGCGGCGCCGCGCTTGAACCACGGGGCCAGGGCGGCGGCGCGCGGGTGCAGGCCGAAGAAGCCGTCGAGGTCCACGGCACCGTTGGCCTGACCGGGGCGGGGGACGGCGATGTTCCGGCGGATGGCGGCGTAGGCGGGGTCGGCGTAGGGGACGACGAAGTTCAAGCCGTCCATGCCGCCGCGCAGGAAGATGACGACGAGGGTTTTGCCGCGGCGCACCGACTTGACGCTCCCCGCCGCGGCGGTGTCCAACCCGGCGGCGGACAGGAAACGGTCCGGGGAGAAGATGGTGTAGCCGACGGCGGCGGCGGCGGTCTGGAGGAAGAAGCGGCGGGTGAAGTCCATAGATTAAAGGCTGGCTGGTTTTGTCCGCAGATTACGCAGATCAAACGCAGATTATTTTAGGGGCAGAAAGGCCGGAGACGCTGTTGCCGACACTCTGAACCCCCCTCTGAAAATCTGCGTATATCTGCGTAATCTGCGGACAAAGCTGACCGGGTTATCGCAGGTTAGCCTCCGGCAGCAGGCTGACGAACACGATGGCCGGCGTCACCGCATCGGGTTTCGGGTTGTCGCCCAACACCTCCCGCGCCGCCGCGTTGGACGCCGGACCGAGCGGGCGGCCGGTTAGCCGCATCGCCGCGAGGTCCAGGAGCCGTTGGCCGGGATCAACGGCTGGCAGGGTCGAAGCGACCTCGGGTTGAACGGGTTGGCGCCACGTCGCGGGAACCAGGCGAGCGAGGTCGCCGCTCAGGCTTTGGGCGAAGCGCCAGCGTTGGAGCATGGCGTTGGAGTCAGCGTAGGCGGCGTCAAATTCCGGGTAGCCGTCGGGCGTGACGCGGTCGAACAGGCCCATGCCGGACCGGCGAAAGAAGCCTTCCAACTGGTCGGGCTTGGGACTCACGTCCTTGTCCGCGACGAGGCGCAGGTCGAGCAGCCCGCGCAGGACGCGGGTGAGGCGCAGGCCGTAGTCCTGCGGGTTCGCCAGCCGCGGGGGCGTTTCCCAGAAGGCTGGGTGGGCGGCCAGCGCGCGGAGGACGGCCCGCAGGTCGCCGCCGTTCTCCAGGAACACGCGGGACAGGTCGCGCACCAGCCCCTCGTTCGCGGGCGTGCCGACGTAGTGGCCGACGAACTTGCGGCAGACGTGCTCGGCCGTGGCGGGGTGCGCGGCGAGCACCTCGAGGGCGGCGCGCACTCGGTCGTAGCGGGCGGCCCGGTCCGGGGCGGCGTCGAAGTCCAAGCCGAAGACCCGGCGCGGTTTGCCGTCGTTGAGGAACGGGTCGTAGCGGAAGCCTTTTTCCAGGCCGGCCTCCTTGTTGTTGTTGCCGGGGGTCATGCCCTCCTCGCCGGGGGCGGGCAGGCGGGCCTCGTCGGCCAGGGTCCAGCCGTTGAGGACGTTGGCCAGGGCCGTGACGTCCGCCTGCGCGTAGCCGCCGTGGACGCCCAGGGTGTGCAGCTCCATGATCTCGCGGGCGTAGTTCTCGTTGATCTTGCCGGCGTAGGATTTCTCCTGGTCGAGATAGACCAGCATGGCCGGGGAGCGGGCGGAGAGGTCCAGCAGGCTCGGGAACGGCGCGATGCCGGCGCGGGCGAACCGGGCGTGCTCGTGCCATTTCAGGGCGGCACCGACCTTGCTGACCCAGGTGGTGAAATGGTTCTCCGCCCACAGGGTGAACCGGGCGCGGACGGGGTTGTCGTCGCCCAGGTTCTGCGCCAGGGCGCGGTGGACGGCCTGGTTGTTGTCGTCGAGCCCGGGGTAACGGGCCGCGGCGCGGGCGAGGTTGCTCTCGTCGGCGGCGGGGTTGGGCGCGGCGTGGAGCCGGCGGTCGAGCCACGGGGCCTCGCCCTCGGTGAGCACGGCGGCGAGCTCGCGCGGCTCCGGGCCGTAGGCGAGGCGGTCCAGCAGGCGCAGGGCGCGGGCGTAGGGGCCGGGGACCGGCGGCGGGCCGTCGAGGAAGTGAACGAAGCGGAAGGGGGCGTCGGAGACGTTCCCGCGCAGGTCGGCCACGCGGACGGACAGGTGGCGGTTGGACCCGGTGAACCCGCGCAGGGGCAGCGGGAACACCAGCGGCCGGTCGGCGGGTGGGTGCTCTAGGCGGACGTTCAGCGGCTGGCCGTCCACGACCACGTCCGCCCAAGCCACCGGCGCGGCGACGCGGGCGACGACGGCGTCGGCCTCCCAGAGCGTCTGCCCGTTCGCCGGGTAGAGCACCTGCGGGCGGGCGTCGGCGATGCCGGCCGTCAGCGGCACGGGTTCCCGCGCCGGGGCGTTGGCCGCGAGGGTGTCCGCGGCGGCCGGGACCGTCGGGGCGACGTTGTCGGGAACCCGGACGAGCTCGAAACGGTCGAAGTAAGCGTTGCGGTCCTCCTGGCCGACGTTGAAGTCGTTCATGAACCGCACCGTGACCACGGCCGGGCCGGCGTCGAGCTTGAACGGCGCGCCGACGGGCAGCCGGTGCCAGCCGCTCTCCGCCAGGCGGGCGACGCGGAGGGGGGCCGGGGCGTCGTTGACGTAAAGGCCCACCGTCGGCAGCGCGCCCGCGGCGGCGTCCCCCCGGGCGCGGAGCATCATCGCGTAACGGCCGCCCGCGGCGGGAACGACCACGGGCAGGCACCACGCCGGGTCCTCCGAAGCGCACTGGAGGACCCGCGGGCTGTCGGCGCCGGGGTCCCCGTGGACCACGTTCGGCCGGCGCGTGCCGAAGCGGGCGGGCCGCACCGGGGCCAGGTCCTGCGGCCCGTCGGAGCCGGCGATAGACGCCGCGCAGGGGCCGGCGGCGAGGGGCTCCGGGCGGCGGACGACGTGCACGGTCAGCGCCCCGCCCTCCGGCGCCGTCCGGGGCTCCCCGTCGCCGCCGGGAGCCGCCACCGCGAGCAGCCGGGCGGGGCCGACGGGCAGACTGTCGGCGTCCACGCGGAACGTCCACCGGCGCACGGGTCCCAGGTCGGGCGCGGTGTCCGCCACGGGGTCCAGTTGCCGGCCGTCGGGCAGCCGCAGGCGGGGCCGGGGCGCCGGGGCGATCCCGAGGGAGCCCGCCGGCGGGGCGTCGAGCATCTCCACGCCCACGCTGACGGTCCCCCACACGACCGCTCCGGCCCCGGGGGAAACCACGCGGGGCCGGGAACCTTCCGCCTCCGCGACGACGCCCGCGGCCGGGTCGCGGCGGACCTCCACGTTCAGCGTCGCGCCGTCCAGCGTGCGTAGCCGCGCCCGGCCGGGTCGGAGCGCGCGGACCCGGGCAAAGCCCAGCTCCTCCCCGGGGAGGATGATCGGGGCCCGCAAAACCTCCACGACCGTAGGGTTATCCACCATCACGCAGAGCAGTTGCTCCGGGCCGGCCGGCGCCGGCACGCGCAGGGGGATGGCGGCGGTGCGCCCGAGCCAGAGGACCGCGCGCGGGGTGAGGAACTGCGCGGCGGCGTCATCATCCGGCGCGGCGCGGAGCGGGCCGGCGGGGGGGCACAGGACGGACCACGCCGCGACGGTGCCAGCGGCGCGGAGGAAGGCGGGCACCGGCATGAATCGGGTAAACGCGCAGGTTAGCGCCGCGGGTCGCGGGGCGGCAACCCCCTTCGCGCCCGCGGGGGCCGCAGGCGATTGGCGGCGGCGGTGGTTGAACCCGGCTACCGTGAGGGGGGTTGCGGCCGGCGTTCCCGGCCCTCCCCCCGACGTGAACACGCCCGAAACCTCCCCGACCGACGGCCTGCCGTTCTGCCGGGCGTCGCGCGCCGGCCGGTGCCCGGGCGCGGGGCCGCAACGTGACGATCCTCGCCGCTGACGGCCGGAAACGGCGGACGACACGGAGGTCGTCCCTCCGGGGGTTAGTTGACGGCTGGGATCGTCCCCCGTTAACTCCGTCCGCCATGCGCCGCCTGCCCGTCCTCCGCCTGCTCCTGCCCATTGTTCTCGCCACCCTCGCCTCCTGCACCACGGGCGGCGGCCTGTCCGGCGGCGGTCCGGCGGCGGGCACGGTCGGCAGCATGGGCGCGGGGACGTTCAACACCGTCGTCCTCGACCCCGGGCACGGCGGGCACGACTCGGGCGGCACGGGCCACGGGCTGCGGGAAAAGGACCTCACCCTCGACACCGCGTTGCGCCTGCGCGACGAGCTCCAGCGCGCCGGCCTGCGCGTGGTGATGACGCGCACGGACGACCGGTTCATCGAGCTAGACGACCGCGTCGCCCTCGCCAACCGCCTCGCCGGCCGCGGGGCCATCCTCGTTTCCCTGCACTACGACGCCGTCCCCGGCTCCTCGGCCAACGGCGGGCAAACCTTCTACTGGCACCCGACGGCGCACGGGCTGGCCACGCGCATCCAGCGCGCCTTTTCCCGCGAGGCCGGGCTCGCCAGCGTCGGCATCAACCGCCGCCGGCTGCGGGTCACGCGCAACCCGGACCTGCCGGCCGTGCTCGTGGAGTGCGCCTTCCTGACCAACGGCGCCGAGGCCGCCCGCGTGGCGCAACCCGCCGAGCGCCAACGCATCGCCGCCGGCATCGCCGCCGGCATCGTCGAGCAGCAGCGCGTCGGGGACGCGGGGCTAGACCCGGTGGCCTACATCGCCTCCGCGCCGTCCCGGCCGACGGACCCGCGCTCCGGCGGGACGCGCGAGCAGGTGCAGTGAGGGCGGCGGCTCACCGCCTCCCGAACCGCCTCACCGCCTCGCCCAAACGTGCGGCGCCGATGACCACGCTCATGTGCGTGAAGCCCTGGGGAAAGTTGCCCCGCATCTCCCCCGTGGCCGGGTCCATCTCCTCGGCGAACAGGCCGACGTCGTTCGCGCGGGCCAGGGTTGCCTCGAAGCGCGCCGTGGCCCGGCGCGTTTCCCCGGCCAGCGCCTCCACGTTCGCCAGCCAGAACGCGCCGGCGATGAACGCGCCCTCCGCGCCGGCCTCCGCCGCGGGGTCGCCGGCCTCCTCCGGGGCGTAGCGGAACAGCAGCCCGTCCCGGCCGAGCTCGCGCTCCAGGAGCTCGCGCGTGGCGAGCAGCCGCGGGTCGCGCGGGTCCAGGGCGTCGAAGAGCACGGTGCGCAGGACGGCGGCGTCCAGCCGCGGGGAGCCGTAGCTCTGGGTGTAGGCGCCGCGGGCCGGGTTCCAGCCGTGCGCCAGGTAATCCGCCCGGACGGCGTCGCGTGCGTGGGTCCAGCGGGCGGCCGTTTCCCCGTCCAGCCCGAGCCGGGGCGCCAGGCGGACGGCGCGGTCCAGCGCCAGCCAGCACAGCGCCTTGGAATGGAAAAAGTGTTGCGGCTCGCCGCGCACCTCCCAGAGGCCCTGGTCCGGCTCGCGCCAGCGGTCGGCCGCGGCGTCGGCCAGGCGGCGGACGAGGGCGGTCAGCGGGGTGAGGTGGTCAGCGTCGTCCTCCCCGAGCGGGGGCGGTTCGCCGGTCATCTCCCAGTAGGTGAACAGGGCGTTGACCCCCTCGCCGAGAAGGTCGTGCTGGAGCTGGCCGGC
>CAXTFX010000313.1:0-5656 GCA_964243185.1 uncultured Chthoniobacterales bacterium | reverse complement strand
GGTGAATGGAGGAAACCTCCTCGCCATAGACCGTGCTCACGGGCACGTCCACGATGGATTCCCCGCGCCAGGCGGCCAGGATCAGCATCTCCGTCTCGTAGTCGAACCGCGCCGCCCGGCCGAGCAGCAGGGGAAACAAGTCCCGGTGCACCATGCGGAAACCGCACTGCGAGTCCGACACGCGCCGGCCGCACAGCGCGGAGATGCTGGCAGACATGCCCTGGTTGGTGAGCCGGCGCACGGTGGGCATCGCCCGCGTGTCGTTCATCCGGTTGCCCACGAGGAGCTTCGAGCCGGTGCGCGCGGCCGCCGCCAGGAAGCGGGGCACCTCCTCCGGCCGGTGCTGGCCGTCGGCATCGAGGATCAGCGCGTATTCCGACCCCGGATCGTTCTCCAGCAACCAGCGGAACCCGGTTTGGAGCGCGGCGCCCTTGCCCTGGTTCACCGGGTGAACGACCACCTCCGCGCCGGCCGCGCGGGCCAGCTCGGGGGTCCGGTCCAGCGAGCCGTCATCCACCACGAGGACGCGGCGCAGGCCGGCCTGGGCGAGGGCGCCGGCGACGACGCCGCCGATGAAGCGCTCCTCGCGGTAGGCGGGGATGAGGGCAGTAACGGACATGGGAAAACTCGAAACCCAGAGCACGAAACTCGAAAGAATCGGAGCTAAACCTTTGAAGATGGGAAAGACGGAAGAGCCGGAGCCGGTGCCCGCGGTGAACCCTTTGCCCAACTTTCCGGGTGTCCCGATTTTCGTTCCGATTCTCTCGAATCTCGTGCTTCGGATTTCGACTTTGCGCGCGTCAGCGCGGCGGCACTGGGTGGAAGTCGCTGGCGTGATACGAGCTCCGCACCAGCGGACCGCTGGCGACGTATTCAAAGCCCTTGTGGCGCGCGATCTCCCCGTAAAGGTCGAACTGTCCCGGCGTGACGTAGGCCACCACGGGCAGGTGCTGCGGGGTCGGGCGCAGGTATTGGCCCAGCGTGAGGACCTGCACCCCGTGCTCGCGCAGGTCGTCCATCGCCTGAAACAGTTCCGGCTCGGTCTCGCCCAAGCCCAGCATCAGGCCGCTCTTGGTCACGCTCTCGGGGCGGATCGCCTTGGCCTGGCGCAGCGTTTCCAGCGACACGTGGTATTTCGCCCGCGAGCGCACGGCGGGTGTCAGCCGCTCCACGGTTTCCAGGTTGTGGTTGAAGATCTCCGGCCCGGCGTCCAGCACCGTGCGCAGGTCGTGCTCCCGCGCGTGGAAATCCGGCGTCAGCACCTCGATGACGACCCGCGGGTCCATCGCCCGGACCGCCCGGATGACGCCCGCGAAGTGCGCCGCGCCGCCGTCGGGCAGATCGTCCCGCGCCACCGCGGTGATGACGACGTGCCGGAGCTTCATGCGCCGGACGGCTTCCGCGACGCGCTCCGGCTCGTCGGCCTCCAGGGCGAAGGGCTTCGCCGTCGTCACCGCGCAGAAGCCGCACGCCCGCGTGCAGCGGTCCCCGGCGATCATGAAGGTCGCCGTGCCCCCGCTCCAGCATTCCCAGCGGTTCGGGCACTGCGCGGACTCGCAGACGGTGTGCAGCTTGAGGTCCGCGACGAGCGCCTTGGTGGAGAAGAAGACCGGGTTGTTCGGCAGCCGCACTTTGATCCAGTCGGGCTTGCGTTCGACGTGCAGGGCAGGGTCAATCTTCGCGGCGGGCATGGGGGAAACTATGCCGGGCCGGGGGGTGGTTTGCAAACTTTCGCCCTCGGCCCGTCCGGGGGACAACGGCCCCATCCCGGATCCCCGGCAAGCCTTTTAACCCGCGGCGAACAGCCCCTCGCCCACCTGGCGCACGCCCTTGAGCCGGTAGATGCGCGCGGCGAGGTTCTTCTTTGGCTCGGTGGAGGTGAACTGGTAATTCGCCATCCTGAGGCCTTCGAGAATGTCGCGGACGTGCATCGGCTCGCCCCGGGCCGCCAGCACCCGCACCACGGCCGGGGCCAGGGGGCCGCTGGGCGAGGCGTTGCGCTTCTTGCCCTTCAACGGTGAGGTCCCCCGCCGGCGGCGCACCCCCGGGCGGGTCGTCGTGGTCGGGGCGATGGCCCCGAAGCCCGCCCCGCCGCCGCCGACGGCTGTCCCCCGGCGCGCGGCCGGCAGGGAGCGGGCGCGGGCCCGTTTGTGCTTGGGCGGGCGGCGGCTAAGGGGGCCGGCGGCGTCGTGCGCCGCGGCCGGCGCGTGCTCGACCTCGGCGCGGGCCTGGACCAGTAACGCGGTGAGTTGCCCGCGGAGCTGCTCGATCTTGTCTTGCAACTGCGCGGCTTTACGGAGGGTGGTGCTGATGCTCATGGCGCCCGGCATGGTAGGGTGCCGCGCACCTGTTGCAAGCACAATTCACAACTTGTTCACACACGTTAACTTGCCCATAGAGAGGGCTGCGCCTGCTGGACCGGCGCGCTTTACAGCGAAAGACAGGAACACTCATTCACAAAATGTTATCCACCATCCCCACCGCCTCCGCGCGCGCCCCCGGCCGCGTGGAGCTCCTCGGCAACCACACCGATTACAACGCCGGCCGCGTCCTCTCGGCCGCCATCTCCTTCGGGGTGGACGCCCGCGGGTGGCTCCGACCGGATGGGGAAATCCTCCTGCGCTCAGGCTTCGCGCCCGCCCCCGTGCGGCTCGACGCCGGAGAAACCCCGCGGCCGTTAACGGGTGATGACGCTTGGGCCAACTACGTCCTCGGCGTCGTGAGCGAGCTGCGCGCGGCTGGCTTCCCGGTCGGCGGCTTCGGGGCGGAGTTCGCCGGCGACCTGCCCCCCGGCGCGGGGCTCTCCTCCTCGGCCGCGATGGAGGTGGTCTCGGCCTGTCTGCTCCTCAAGCTCATCGGCCGGACCATGCCCCCGCTCGCCCTGGCCAAGCTCTGCCGCCGGGCGGAGAACGATTTCGTCGGCGTGCCCTGCGGCCTGCTCGACCAGGTGTCCAGCGTCTTCGGCCGCGCCGGGCAGGCCATCGTGCTCGACTGCCGGGACGAGACCGTCGGCCACGCGCCCCTGCCGGCCGGCGCGGCGTTGGTCGTCTTCCACACCAACGTCGCCCACCGGCTCGTCGGCGGCGAATACGCCGAGCGCCGCGAGCAGTGCTTCGAGGCCGCCCGGCGCCTCGGTGCGGCCACCCTGCGCGAGGTTTCCCCCGCACGGTTGGACGCAGCGCGCGGCGAACTGCCGGACCTCCTCTGGCGCCGCGCCGCCCACATCGTCGGCGAGAACGCGCGGGTGGCCGCCGGCCTGGACCACCTGCGGGCCGGGGACGCCACGGCCTTCGGCGAGCTGATGTTCCGGTCCCACGAAAGCTCCCAGGTCAACTTCGAGAACTCCACCCCGGAGCTCGACGTGCTCGTGGCCCTGGCGCGGGAAACCCCCGGCGTCCTCGGCGCCCGGCTGACCGGCGGCGGCTTCGGCGGGGCCACGGTCAACCTCGTCCAGGGCGACCGCGCGAAGGCCGTCGCCGACGCCCTGGCCCGCGGCTACCTCGCCCGCACGGGTAACCACGGCCGCGCCTACCCCTGCGAGGCGGCGGACGGGGCGGGTTGAGGCCGGTCCCCCTTTCCGATGCTCCGCTCGGACCCCGCCACACGCACCGGTTGCGGAGGGCCAAGGGTGGCCGGAAGGTCCCCCGCCCGCGGGGCGGCGAGGGTTTCGCCGGTCCGCCTCCCGACATGGACCAGAACCTCCCGCGCCTGACCGAGCGTTTGCTCCAGAGCTACCGCCACCTCGGCGGCATCAACAACATCGAGATCGTCAACGTGCCCTCCAAGCGGGCCGTCGGCGCCATCTGCGAGGACCTGTTGCAGATCCTCTTCCCCGGCTTTCACGACGAGCGGCCGATCCTTTCCTCCGAGCTGGCCGACATCACGGCCGGGCGGCTGGCCGCCCTGGGCGCGCGGCTGGACGCGGAGATCTGCAAGGCCTTACGCACCCGGATGCCGGGCAAACCCGACGAGGACTGCCCGCACGAGCTGGCCCGGGAGATCTACTTGGCCTTCCTCGAGCAGATCCCCGCCGTGCGCGAGGTCCTGCGCACGGACGTGGAGGCGGCCTACGAGGGGGACCCGGCCGTGCGTAACCGGGAGGAGATCATCGTTTCCTACCCGTTCGTGGAGGCGGTGGCCATTCAGCGGCTGGCGCACGTGCTCTACCGCAGGAACCTCCCGCTGATCCCGCGGATGATGACGGAGTGGGCGCACGGGCGCACGGGCATTGACATCCATCCCGGCGCGCGCATTGGGACGCACTTTTTCATTGACCACGGCACGGGCGTGGTCGTGGGGGAAACGTCGGTGATCGGGCACCACGTCCGCTTCTACCAGGGGGTGTCGCTCGTGGCGCGCTCGTTCGCCAAGGACGCCGAGGGGCACCTGGTCAAGGGCGGCAAGCGCCACCCGGACATCGGTGACCACGTGGTCATCTACGCCAACACCATCGTCCTCGGCGGCGACACCGTGGTGGGCAGCCGCTCGACCATCGGGGGCAACGTGTTCCTGACGCACTCGGTCCCGCCGGACTCGCTGGTGTATTACGAGGAAACGCAACTGAAGATCATTGACAAGACGGCCCACCGCGCGGCGGCTGACGGCAGCGATAAAGCCGGGCCGCCGGCGGGGCTGAGTTACGAAATTTGACTCCCCCGAGGTCCGCTCACGCCCCGTGCTGGGCGGCGACGTTGAGGCGCTTGGCCAGGGCGTTGAGCTTTTTGTCGGTGGCCTCCTCCTCGTCGAGGCTCTGCTGGAGGAGCGTGGCGGCCTCGCGGTCGCCGAGGAGCTCGGCGTAGGTGCGGGCGCTGCCGTAGCCGGCCATCTCGTAGTGCTCGGCGTGCTGGGCTTCCATGATGAGCCCGGCGTCCATGACGGCGTCGGCGGCGTCTTCGGCCGCCCAGCCGCTGCCCTCGGAGATGATGCCCTTCATGCCGTTGCAGGTGTAGCCGGTCAGGGGTTTGCCGAGCTTCTTGGAGATGGTGTCCAGCCGCGTGATCTGGTTCTCCGTCTCGCGGAGATGCGTCTCGAACGCCTGTTTGAGGTCCGCCGACTTGGCGGCGGCGGCCATCTTGGGCAGCGCCTTGGTGAGCTGATGCTCCGCGCTGTAGAGGTCCTTGAGCAGGTGCACGTAAAGGTCCTGCAGGTTGTTGAACTTTTCACCGAGGCCGAAGAGGGACATTGGGATGGAGGTGTTTTTAGGGTGGGGATGAGGCAGCGCGGGAAGCCGCGCCGTGATGGAACCCTGGGAATCGCGTCCGGGACCGCCGCCGGTCTGGACCCGACCGGGAGGCAACGGTTTCTCGACCCGCGCCGGCCCCGGCCCCGGCGGTTAGGCCTCCGGGGCCGGGACGGGCGCGGGCGGGCGGAACATCTTGGTCAACACCAGTTCCGTCCCGTCGTGCCGGCGCCGGAAATAAACGCGGTCGAAGATGCGTTTGATGAAGTGCATCCCCAGGCCGCCGGGCCGCAGGTCCTCCAACGAGCGGCCCTGGAAGGTGCACGGGTCGGGGGGGTTGGCGGCGAAGTCCCGCAGGCGGAAGCGCACGCCGCTGCCGTCGGCCAGGGTTTCCAGGCGCAGGCAGATGAGCTGGTCCTCCCGGTTCTGGTAGGCGTGGCGGATGACGTTGGTGCAGGCCTCGTCCAACCCCATGAT
>CAXTFX010000312.1:0-5670 GCA_964243185.1 uncultured Chthoniobacterales bacterium | reverse complement strand
GGCGAGGTATTCGGTGGTCTTGAAACCCTGGTTGAACCGGTCGGCGGCGAGGACCTTGTCGAGCAGCTCCTTGGGCAGCGGCTCGCCGGTCTGGTAGTGCCGGGCGTAGTGCTGGAGGACCTCCGGCCAGTCGCGCCACATCTCGTTGACCTGCGAGGGGAACTCCACGAAATCGCGCGGGACGTTGGTGCCGGCGAAGCGGGGGTATTTGACGTTGGAAAACATCCCGTGCAGGGCGTGGCCGAACTCGTGGAACATCGTCCGCGCCTCGTCCAGGGTGAGCAGCGTCGGCTCCCCGGCGTTGGGTTTAGGGATGTTGAGGTGATTAGCGACGACGGATTTCTCCCCGAGCAGGCCGCTCTGGTTGACGTATTCGTTCATCCACGCGCCGCCGCGCTTGGAGGGTCGGGCGTAGTAGTCGCCGATGAAGATGGCCAGGGGCTTACCGTCCGCATCCACCACGTCCCAGACGCGCACGTCGGGCTGGTAGGTGGGCAGGTCCTTCCGCTCCTTGAAGGTGATGCCGTAGAGCTTCGTCGCGGCGAAGAAGACACCGTCGTTGAGGACGCGGTTGAGCTCGAAATACGGGCGGAGTTGGGATTCGTCGAAGGCGAAGCGGGCCTTGCGGACCTTCTCGGAGTAAAACGCCCAGTCGGCGGCGGTCAGCGGGTGGCCGGGACCTTCCTCGCGGTCAATGAGCGCCTGCATCTCGGCGGCTTCCCGGCGGGCGTTGGTGACGGCGGGGGCGGCGAGGTCAGCGAGGAGCTTGTTGACCGTGGGCAGGTCGCCGGCGGTTTGTTCCTCCAACTGGTAGGCGGCGTGGTTCGGGTAGCCGAGGAGGACCGCGCGCTCGGCCCGGAGCCGGGCGATCTTGGTGACGATCCCGCGGTTGTCGTAGGGGCCGCCGTGGGAGTTGCGGGCCAGGGAAACGGCCATGATGCGCTCGCGGAGGGCACGGTTGAGGAGGTCGGCCAGCGGGGGCTGGCCGCTGGTGTTCTGGAGGCGCAGGAGGAACTTACCCTCCTTGCCGGCGGCTTTGGCGTCGTTGGCCGCGGCGGTGATCTCGCCCTCGGACATGCCGGCGAGGTCCTCGCGACGGTCCACGAGCACGGCGCCCTCGTTGATCTCCTTGAGGCAGTTCTGGGTGAACGTGGTCTGGAGCGTGGCCAGCTCGGCGTTGAGGGCCTTCAGCTTCGTCTTGTCAGCCTCCGAAAGCTTGGCGCCGGCGCGGACGAAATCCTTGTGGTAACGCTCCAGCAGGCGCCTGGATTCCGCGTCCAGCCCGAGGGTGTCGCGCTGGTCGTAGAGGGAGACGATGCGGGCGAACAGCGGGCCGTTGAGGAGGATGGCGTCCTGGTAGGCGGACTGTTTGGGGGCCATCTCGCTCTCGACCTCCTGGATGGCGGGGTTGGTGTGGGCGCCGGCGAGGTTGGAGAAGACGCGGTCCACGCGGCCCATGAGTTGGCCGGAGCGTTCCAAGGCGACGACCGTGTTGTCAAAGGTGGCCGGGGCGGGGTTCCGGGCGATGGCGTCCACTTCCCGCAGGTGGTCGGCCATGCCTTGCTCAAACGCCGGGGCGTAGTCCGCGTCCTTGATCTGGTCAAAGGGCGGGTAGCCGAAGGGTAACGGGCTGGCGGTGAGCAGCGGGTTGGCGGCGGTGGCGGCGGGAGTCGGCGTCATGGGGGCAGCAGGGTCCGCGGCGAACGTGCGGCCGGTGAGGAGCATGACGGCGAGGAACGCGGCGGAAGGGAGAAACGGCAGTTTACGCATGGGCATGGGAATGGGAGGAGGAATCGAAACCGGGGGATGATTCTGCCGCATCCTCACGCGATGAGGCCGGTTCACGGGGACCCGGCCGGGGCCGGCGACGGGGCCGGCGTCGCGTCGGTGTCCAGCTCCGCGACGATCTCTTCCTCGCCGGGCGGCGGCTCGGGCGCGTCTTCCGACAGGCGCAGGGTGGCGACGGTGAACCCTTCCCCCGGCGGGAGGCGGACGCGCAGGGACTCGACGTCCTCCCCGCCCCGACGGCGGAAGAGCAGCGCGTGGGGCGGGCGTTTAGGGTCCGGCGGGGCCAGCTCGTAGGGCGCGGCGGGGGCCACCGCCAGGGGGTCCACGGGAGAGTTCACCGTCAGGGCCGGCGGCAGGATGGCGACGGCCTCGCCGACGTTGTGCAACGAGAGCTCCCGCTGGCCGCCCCCGTCGGGGCCGGAGAGTTGCCAGGAGATCTTCGGCCGGGGCACCCGCCCGGCGGCGACGGCGCGCAGGGTCGGCGCGGGCCAGTTCAGCCGTTCGCCCGCCACGGGCAGCCGGTGCCAGAGGACCCCGCGCAGGGCGGCCGGGCGGCGGTCGGTCCATTCCTCGATCAGCCGGGCCAGGTCGCCGGCGTCCGAGAGCAGGAGCCGCACGGAGCCGCCCGCGGGGGGGCGCCGGCGTTCCAGCAAGGGCCCCTCGGGCACCGCGGCCACCAGCCGGCCGTCGGCGTCGAGCACCAGGCGGAAGCCGTCCGTGGGCAGGGCGACGCGGAAGGGCACCCCGGCGCGGGCGGCGCGGGCGACGGCGGCGACGACCTCCGTGGGGTTGCAGCGGGTCAGCGGCGGGTGACGGTCGGGGCCGCCGCCCAGGCGCTCCGTCCCGGCGAACTGGAGGACGAACTCCCCGGCCGACTTGGCCCAGGCGGCGAAGTGCTCCGTGCCGAGCCACGCGGGCAGCGCCGTCGGCACGAGCTTCTGCGCCGGGTAGGCGCCCCGCAGGGCCGCCAGGGCGGCGGTGTAGCCGGGGAGCTTGCCGGGGGGGCAGTCGAAGTCGAGCTGCACCTCCGCCGGCCGCAGCCCCGCCGCGGCGCATTTCCCCAGGAGTTCGTCCAGCACCCGGCGCACCGTGGGGAACGGCTCCCGCTCCGGGCCGACCTCACCGGGCAAGGCGCGCGCACGGACCACGAGGCCCACGGGGCGCGCCAGGCCCGCCAGCAGCGGCAGGTCCAGCTCCCCCACCCGGAAAACGCCCGCGGGCGCCCCGCCTCCCTCCCCGGCCGGCGGGCTGATCTCCGCGCAAAACACGAGCAGGGTCGAGGGCGTTTCCCCGTTCTCCCCGGGCGCCGCCGCTCCGCGCACGGTGTCGCGGACGGGCTCGGTCCATTGCCGCTGCCAGACGTAGGCCCCCTGCGGCACGGGGCCGGACGCTCCCGCCGTGAACCCCCGCCGCGACCAGCGCGCGAGGGCGATGCCCCCGAAACCCAACAGCAGCACGAGCGCACCGACGAGGAACACGTCCCCCCCCGAGCGCCGCAGCGGGCGACCGTTCCGGCGGGGGCCGAAGAGCCGGGCAGGTGAGGAGGGGTTCGGCGGGACAGGCACGGAGTCCGAACGATACCAGCGACCGGCGAGGCCAGCCACGCGGAAAGCACCCGCTCCCCGCTGGCCCGCGGGGGGCAAGGAACACCCGGCCTAATCCGGTGGGCCGTGTGAGGTTGCGGCGCGGTCAAGATGACCCTTGAAACGGTGGCGTCCCCGTTTACTTTAAGCCCGCGCGTGGTCTCTTAAAACGGACCACGGAGGCGCAGCGCCGGCGTAGCTCAGTGGTAGAGCAACGGTTTCGTAAACCGTAGGTCGTGGGTTCAATCCCCGCCGCCGGCTCAGGTGTAACACTCCACTTGATGGCAACTTGTGATTATAACTTACTTACCTAATCCTGGGTCATACAAAACCTGCTGCCACTACGCTGCCCAATAAACTTGCCTGTTAGGCGCCGTGCTGAACCTGGAGGCACCCGTCAATGGAAGTAGGTCGAGAGTGATCAGTGGCGTTTGGGAGCAGCTAAAAGGGGTGTTTTCCCTCCCTCAATCTCCGCTCAGGGACATGAGTTCGAGCTGGAGGGCCTCTCAAGCCGGCGGCAGCGAGGGCGGAGTGCCCTTGCGGGGGGTTTACAAGAGCCATTTCAGGGCCGCCCGCTGGTGGACACCCCCAGAGTTCGTGGCCGCCGGGGAAAACTATTCGTAGCGCAGTCGCTGTGGAGCGTCCCGGCGGGAGCGCCCTCCGTGTGGGTAGGGGCGGGAGTGGTGTCGTCCGTGAGCTGTTTCAGCTTGCTCTTTGGCCAGGACATGGCGCGGCCGGCGACGGCGGGGTTCCACCCGGGCTGAACCATGCGTCAGGCGCGCAGGTTGGCCGCACGCTACCCAGGTCCGGACGGCAGTGGTGCCGTGGCGGGGCAGGGGCCGCTCTCTGGGCGCGTGACCCTGGCCCGAGCCTCAGCGTCGCTGACCCGGCCTGCTGGCCCGCTGGTCGTGCGCGGCGGCCCCAGCCGGCGGCGTCGCTGAGGCGGAGTCAGCAGCCTCGGCAGTCTTCTCGCCCCCCGACCCCATGACCGCGAACGACGCGCCGGGAGCGACTAACGTCCGTTCATGCGGCGTCGGGCAGCGCCAGTAAGCCCACGCCGTGGCGCCCCCGGCCCTTTTCCGCTTGGCGGATGATGGCAGCCACAACGTGGTCCATCGTCAACCCGCGACGGCCGAAGAACTCCTTGACGCGGAGGACGCCCGCGACCGCTGCCCGGTGAACGCCATCGGCCGGGACCGGCCCTGACCTCAAAGCCGACCGAACATCTCCCGTTGGTGCCGCGGACAATCGCTCTGCCAGAGGCCGGCCGGGTCATGGCCGCACTGGCGGTGCAGGAACTCCTCCATCCGTGGGTAAGCTGCCATGATTTAGTCCCGGTGGGTGTGACGGCCGTAGGCGAGATAGAAGCTGCCGCCGCGCGCCAGGGCCAGATCATAGAAAGCGCGGAACGCCTCGCCCGCCGCCGCGACGCCCGCCGCGGTGTGGTCCACGTGCAGGTTCGTCACCACGCAGGTCCAGGGTTGACGGGGAGCGTGAAGGTGACGGCACGCTGACCATGACTGACGCGCGCGTCGGGCAGACCTACCGCCTGGCACGGTGCAGGTCATGGACGACGCGGGCCGGCTCGGCCTCGCCGTGACCTGGCGGCGCTCCACCGAGGTAGTCTCGCGCTCGACCACCATCGGCATCGCGGAGTGGGCCGCCCCGGGGTCGGCAGCCGCCGACATGAGGTGTTAGGCAACTCCTTGGTGAAAAAGTGGAGAAGCGCACACCAAAGCAACAACACCCTAAATGGCCTAGCTTTGAAAAGCAGAGTTGGAGTGTAGCCGCAGCGCGGCGGCAACTCTCCGCTGGCTGCAAGGTAGAATCCTTCTTTCGTTTGTCCGCCGGGCGATGGCGATCACGGCTGCATCCCATGGCTCTAACCAACCGGAGGATGCCACACCCACGCTGACGCTAGTCGTAACGGTGTGCATCTGGTGGGACCGGCTGAGGGCCGCCCGGCCGCGCCGGGCAAAGTGATCGACACATCAAACCATCTAGACTGCCGCACCTTCCAGGGCTGACAATTGATGGAGTCGCTCAGGGTTGGCAGGCACGAAGTTCCGTCACCTTGCCGTTCGCACCAATGATGAAGTGAGAGTCAAGGCTGACAAAGAAAATCACCACGGACGACGGCGTCTTCAGTCCCAAGTGATCCCATGTGATCCGCCGTTTTAGGGCTGAAGAAATTTGGTTGGCCTCCCCGTGTGGCAGTTCCACCGGAACTGCAACCTGCTCTATACGGTGTCCTGAACTTTTGTCGGGGTAGATTGGTGGGATGAGCCGCCCCGGCGTT
>CAXTFX010000311.1:0-5671 GCA_964243185.1 uncultured Chthoniobacterales bacterium | reverse complement strand
GGGCGCTCGAACACCTTGGTGGACACCATGTAACTCGCTGCGGGGTCCGGGTCGTTGTAGTCCGTGGGCCGTTTGAGGTTGGCGCCGACGGTGGCGTCCTCGGGCTGGGAGTTGGCGATGCTCACGGGCGTGCCGTTCTTGACCAGGGCGAAGAACTTCGCGGCCACGTTGTGGTGCAGGCGCAGGCAGCCGTGGCTACGGGGCGTCGGCCACACGTAGCCCTCGTGGAACCCGTAGGCCGGGGCGAACTCGCACCAGTAGGCCATCGGATAGCCGACGTATCTGCCGGGGACGGGCTTGTTGGCCTCGGCGGGGATGACGGTGTTGGCCTGGACGCGGAAGCCGTAGGAGCCGCTGCGCTTCTGGGCCTGCTTGCTATAGATGCGGAAGTTGCCCTTGGGCGTCGGCTTGGCCGGGATGCCGATGGTGGTGGCGGCGACCAGGAGGGCCTTGTCGCCCTCCATGACATAGACGGCGCGGTTGTCGAGGGAGACCTTCACGCGCACGTTGCCGGGGTTGTGCGGCCGGTAGGCGACGGGGTTGTAGTTGGAGCCGCCGCCGACGGCGGGGCCGTTGGTGCAGGCGGAGCCGAGCAGGGCCAGCGCGGCGACGGCCGCCGGGGCGAGCAGGGAGCGTAAGATTTTAGGGAGGGGCATGGTGAGAAAAGGCGGCATGAGAGCAGAAGAGGGCGGGCAGGGGAAGGGGAAATTTTCACCCCGCCCCCTGCGTGATCCGGTCAAACTCGCGGGACGTTCTCGCGTAGAACGGGTAACGTCCCGGCGCGGGGGCGTCGGAGGGGCGGTAGCGGAAGTGTTTGTAGCCCCACAACCACAGGTCCGGCCGCTCGCGGATGAGCGGCTCGAACGCATCCCAGCACCCCTGGGTGATCTCCTGCCGCGTCGCGCCGGGCGGGAAGACCAGCGGCGGGTGCAGGATCATCCGGCAGGTGCCGTCGGGCTGCGGCAGGCTGCTGGTGGGCGTGAGGGGGACGCCGGTGCGTTCGTGCAACAGGGCGTGCAAAAACGTGACGCACATCCTCAAACCGCCGAACGCCTCGATGGCCACGCAGGGGTGCCGGCCGGGCTTGAGGTTGAGGTCCACCAGCATCCCGGCGCCCCCGCCGCGGCGCATGGCGCGCAGGAGTTTGAGCATGGACTGGGCCTGGCCGATGAGCCGGTGGCCGCCGGTTTCCCGGGCGCGGACGAACACGGCGTCCAGCCGTGGGTTCTTGAAGTCCTGCATGACGATGGTCACGGGCAGGCCGGCGAGGGCGAGGCAGATCGAGAGCAGTTCGTAGGAGCCGAGGTGCGTCTGGATCAACAGGTTGGCACCGTGCCGCGCGCGGGTGGCCTGCGCCCCCTCCACGCCGACCATCTCGATCCAGCGCGCCCGCGTCCCCGCGTCCCGCAGCCGCGGCGCCCAGAATAGGTCGAACATGGCGGCGGCGAAATTCTCAAACGACGCCCGGCCGACGCGGGTTCTCTCTTCGGGAGTAAAGCGTTGACCAAAGGCTGCTTCGAGGTTAGCTAAAGCGACCCGGCGGCTGCGGCGATCCAGCCTCCAGTGCAGCCGGCCGAGCCGCCGGGCGAGCCGCAGGCAGGCGCGGCGGGGCAGCCGGGGCACGAGAGTTGCGATCACCAAACATCCGAAAAGTTCCAATCGGTATCGAAATTGCTTCCACACGTTCCGCACGCTTGCTATTCTCCCCGCGGATAACCTCCATGCACAAGCCCAACCCCGCGCCGCTGCTCGAACTCGCCGGAGCGATCCTGCGCGAGCCGACCGCGCCGTTCCACGAGTCGCGGGTGCGCGCGGTCATCGCGCGGCTGCTCGCGCAGCGTTGCCCGCACGTCACGGTGCGGGAGGACGGCTTCGGCAACCTCGTCGCCCGCTACCGGCGCGGCGAGAACCCGCCGCCGGCCCGTTGGGCGTTCGTCGCGCACATGGACCATCCCGGCTGGGTCCGCACGGGCGCCGGGGAGCTGGAGTTCCTCGGCGGCGTGCCGGTGGCCTACCAGGAAGCGAACCGGGGCAAGGTGGAGGATTTCGGCCCGTTCGCCATGTGGGCCCTGCCGGCCTGCGACGTGCGGCCGGAGGAGGACCGCCTTTATTCCCGCGCCTGCGACGACCTGATCGGCTGCGCGGCCATCGTGGGCACGTTCCTGGAGCTGGAGCAGATCGGCGCGGAATGCCAGTGCGTCGGCCTGTTCACCCGGGCGGAGGAGGTCGGTTTCGTCGGCGCCGTCCACGCGGCGAAGGACGGCTGGCTCCAGCGCGAGGGGCTCACGGCCGTCTCCCTGGAAACCAGCGCCGAGCGCCCGCCCGCCCGGCAGGGCGCCGGCCCCATCGTGCGCGTGGGGGACAAATCCACCATCTTCGACCCCGCCGTGACCGCCGAGCTGCTCGGGGCCGCGCGCGACGCCGGGATCGCGGTGCAGCGCTGCCTGATGCCCGGCGGCACCTGCGAGGGGACGGCGTTCCAGGCCTACGGGGTCCGGGCCGGTGCCTTGTGCATCGCCCTGGGCAATTACCATAACTGCGCGCCGGACGGACCGCGCGTTGAGGCCGAGCACGTGTCCATTTCCGATTTGACTGGCCTGGTGGCCCTCTGCGCGGCCGTCGCGCAACGGCCGTCCGCCCCCGACGTGGACGCCTTGGCGGCCGTCCGCGTCCGCGTCGAAACCGAGATCGCCCGCCTCCAGCCCTTCTTCACCCGCGACCGAACCCTTTCCTAGCCCTACCCGCCGCCGCCACCGCCGCCCGCCATGAAAAAAATTCTCATCCTGGACGACAACTTTGAAATTTGTCTCCTCTACAAAACGCTGGTCAGCCACATGGGCATGGCCGTGCGCACGACCACCAATGCCATTGAGGCGCTGGACTGGTTGGACCACGATCACTTCGACCTCATCATGACCGACATGCGGATGCCCATCATGGGCGGCGCCGAGTTCATCCGGCTGGCGCGCGCCAAGGGGGTCAAGAGCAAGGTCATCGCCATCACGGCCTTCCAGAACTTGTCCAACGCCAACCAGTTGGCGCATCTCGACGTGTATGCCTGCCTGATTAAACCCGTGCTCCTGACCAAGCTGGAGGAGGTCATCTGCGCCGCGCTGGAGGATGGGGAAAACCAGGCCGGGGACGCCGGCGCCAACACCAACGGGAGCCAGACCGGCGCGTCCCCCGCCGGCGTCGCGTCCTCCGGCCCGACGGACAACGCCGCGGCCACGATGGCCGCCGGCCGCCGGGGGTTGACGGCGACCACCTCCCACCGGCCGTTCGTCACGCCGCGGTTCTGAGGGCGGCTACTCTCCGCCCGGTGGATGGCGACCGCCGGGCGCCATGATTGGCGCGAAGCGCCCTGACTTTAGGCGGCTTCGCCGCAAGCAATGGCGCCCGGAGGTCGCCGTCCACCGGGCGGGCGATACCCCCCCGGAAGCGCCCGTCCGACGGTGTAACTTTCCCCGTGCTCCCCGTCGCACCTCGTCCCGTGTCCCCCGGGGCCGCCTTCCCGCCGACAGCCCTGCCGTGGCTCCTGACCAGCCTCGTCCTGGCGGTCGTGCCGTTGGCCGGGCAACTGCCTTGGTGGGTCACGGTGGGGTTCGTGGGCTGCGCGTTCTGGCGGCAGTTCGCGGAGCGCGGCGGGCGGCCGCTGCCCTCCCTGCGCTGGCGGCTGGCGCTCTTCGGGGCGGCGGCGGCCGGGGTCTTCTTTTTCGGTCGTGGGCGCGTCGCGGAGACCGGGGACCCGGAGGTGCTCACGGCGTTTCTGGTGGCTCTCATCTCCCTCAAGGTTCTGGAGTTACGCACGGCGCGGGAGTTCGCCCTGCTGGCGCTGCTGGGTTATTTCCTGCTCCTGGCCTGCTTTTTCACCGGGCAGGGCCTCTCGCTGGCCCTCTACGTGGCTGGCGTCGCGGTCGTGAACACGGCGGCCCTCGCCCGGTGCCACACCGTCGAGGCGCGCGGGACCTCGGCCCTCCGGGCGGGCGAGCCGTCCCTCCGGCTGGGTTTCGGGCTGCTGGCGCAGGCGATCCCGCTGGCGGTCCTGGCCTTCGTGCTCTTCCCGCGGCTGGAGGGGCGGCTGTTCGGCCACCGCCTGTTCCTCGGCCCGGCCGTCTCGCGCACGGGGATCTCCGACCAGCTCTCCCCCGGCGACTTCGCCGAGTTGGAACGCTCGGACGTCGTGGCCTTTCGCGCCGTGCTCAACGACGGGGAAACCCTGCCCAACAACGCCCTCTACTGGCGGGCGTTGACCCTCTCCAACTGCAAGGCGGACAAGTCCGGGCTGGACTGGTCGGCCGGGGCGCCTCCCGACCGTTCCTCCCCCCGGACCGCTCCCGCCGCGCCCGGCGCCAACGGGCGGTTGACCCAGCAGACCATTACCCTCTTCGGGGACGGCGGCGTCTGGCTGGCGGCGCTGGACCGGCCGCTTTCCACGCCGGCGCAATCCGGCCGCGACCCGTTCACCGGCGACCTGGCCTACCACCGGCCCGTGAACAATACCCTCGTGTATCAGGTGGAGTCCGCCGTCACCGCGGGCGGGGGGAGCGAGCGCGGCGGGGTTCCGGTGCTCCCGGACCCGGCCCGCGACACCCTCACGGTCCTGCCGAAGCGGTTGAGCCCGCGGGCGCTCGCCCTGGCGCAGGGGTGGCGCACGGCCGCGGAGGCGGCGGGCGGCGGGCCCCGGGAGATCGTCAGCGCCGGGCTGCGGTTCTTCCAGGAGAACGGGTTCACCTACACGCTGCGGCCGGAGCCCTACAACTTTAGCCTCGGGGGCAACGCCTTGGAGGCGTTTCTCTTCCAACGCCGGCAGGGCTTCTGCGAGCACTACGCCGCGGCCTTCGCCACGCTGATGCGCGCCGCCGGGCTGCCCGCCCGGGTGGTGGTCGGCTTCCAGGGCGGGACCTGGAACCCGCTGGGCGCGCACTACGTCGTCCGCCAGGCCGACGCGCACGCTTGGACGGAGGTCTGGCTGGACGGGCGCGGCTGGAAACGGGTGGACCCCACCAGCGTCGTCGCCCCCGAGCGGCTGAACCTCGGCGCGGAAAGTTTCGCCTCCCTCGGCGGCACCTCCGGCGAGGAGCGGCTGGCCCGGGTGCGCCGGCTGCGCGACCCGCCGCTGTGGCTGCGGGCGCTGCGCGGCGCGCGTTTCACCTGGGACACGGTGGACCAGGCGTGGAACACCCGCGTGGTGGATTTTTCCGAGAAGGACCAGCGCCGGCTCGTCGCCAACTTCGGGCTGGGTTGGATGGACTGGGTCTCGGCCCTGGCGACCCTGGCGGCGGTGGCCGCGGGGGTGCTGCTCCTCGGCCTCGTCCTGGCCACGGCCGCGGCGCGGGGCCGGGAGCTGCCGGGGTGGCTGCGGCGTTTCCTCGGGGAACGGGGCATCGGGGGCGGCTCCCGCGGGCTCGCGGCCGGATCGGAGAGCGCCCACGCGCAGGAGGCGGCGCGGCTCTACGCGCGCTTCTGCGGACGCCTGGCGCGCAGCCGGGCGCGGCTGGAACGGGCGGCGGGGGAGGGACCGCTGGATTTTGCCGCGCGGGCCGCCGGGACGCTGGCCTCGGAGCCGGCGCGGGTGGCAGGAGAAATCACGCGCCTCTACGCCACCGCGCGCTACGGCCGACCGGAGGGCGCGGGGGAAACGGTCGCCGCGTTGCGCCGGGCGGTGCGGGGG
>CAXTFX010000310.1:0-5678 GCA_964243185.1 uncultured Chthoniobacterales bacterium | reverse complement strand
CGACGCCGCTGGCGCGCAGGACGCCCATCTCGCGGCCGGACAGTTTGATCTGCTACATGGCGGGCCGAACGCCAGCGTGACCTCCCGCGTTCTTGAGCATGGAACACGCCAATCATTCGACGCGCTGGCGGGGCACGCGCCGGCGTGCCCGCCGGACTTGGGAAACGGCACGGTTCCCGAAAACTGGCGGGCACGACGGCGCGTGCCCCGCCAGCGCCCTCCTGGTGCTCCTCGCCCTGCTCCTCGGAGTTGCGAACGCCCGCGCCGCCGAAACCGGCGCCTTCTGGGTCTGGAACCGGGACGCGCCGTTGACCGCGGCCGAAGCTGCCGCCCTGCGCGCCGGGGGTGTTTCCCGCCTCTACTGGCACGTCGGCGAGCTGGTCGCCCGACCCGGCGGTGCGCTGGCCTGGCGCTCCCGCCTCGCGCCGCCACCCGCGCCGCCGGGACTGGAAATCATCCCGACGGTGCGGCTGGCGACGGAGTTGCGTTCCCCGGAACTCTTCACCGCCGACGCCCTGGCGGACGCGCTCGCCGGGGCCGCCGTCCACGGCCGCGTCCAGGCGGACTACGACTGCCCGGACCGGCTGGTGCCCGCCTACGCCGGGCGCCTGCGGGCCGCCCGGGCGACGGGGAACGTGCCGTGGTTGAGCGTGACCGCGTTGACCGGTTGGGTGGACAAACCGGGGTTCGCGGGGCTGAAAGCGGCGGCGGACGAGCTGTGCCCGATGTTCTACGACCTGGACCCGGACCCGTTCGCCCCGTTGCTGGACCCCGGCGACACCGCGCGCCGGCTGGCGGCGTGGGGGCGGGGCTGCGCGGGCAAGCCGTGGCTGGCGGGGCTGCCGGCGTTCGCCCGGGTGACGTTCGTCGGCGCGGGCGGCGCCGGCCGGGGGCACCTGCGGGCGTGGCGTTGGGAGGAGCTGTTCCTCCAGCCCGGGCTCCGACCGGAACCGGGGGACGCCCGGGCCGGGAGCCGCCTGATGGTCGCGGACCGGCCGGTGCGCCTCGGCGGCCGGAGCATCCCGGCCGGGCAACGCCTCGTCGTGCGTTCCCCGGACCCGGCCGCCCTGCGCGGGGCCGTGGCGGCGGCGCGGGCGGCGGGCGCGGTCGCGGTGGCGTTCTTCCGACTGCCGGAGCCGGGTGGGGAAGCGGCCCCGGACGGCCCCTCGCTCGGCGCCACCCTGAGCGCCCTCGCGCCGGAGAAGCCCCCCGCGCCCGCGCAACCCCGCCTGCGGCGGGAGGAAAACGGGGCGCTGGCGCTGGCAAACCTTTCCCCGGATGCCGACCTGCCCCCGCAGCCCGGCGGCTGGGCGTTGGAGGTGGAATGCGGCGAGGGGGCGCGGGGCGCGTGGCGGGAGGCCCTCGCGGGGGACTTCTGGCGGGCGGAACCGGCCGGCGCGCCGGGGGGACCGATTGGGCTGGCCACGCGCGTGACGTTCTGGTTTGCTCGGTTGCCGGCGGGCGGCACGCTGCGAACGGGGCTGGTCCAACTGGCCCCCGGCGCGTCCCCCGCCGCCCTGCGCTGGCGCGTCCCCCAGCTCGGCGACTCATGGCAACCCGTCGAACCCTCCTCCTCGCCCTGACCTCCCTCATCCCGGCCGCCCTCCGCGCCAGCGGCTGGGAATACGAGGCGCCGCCGACCTTGCCCTACTACCTCGACCGGCTGCCGGCCAAGCCGCTGGGGCAGATTCTCTCCGAGCGCGCTCCCGCCGCCCCCGCGCCGGTCGAGCGAACCGACTACGCCGCCCGCCTGCTCGCCCTCGCGGACGCCCCGCCGGAGCGCGCCCTGCCGGCCGTTGACGACCTGTTGGCCAAGGCCCGCCGCGAGCCGGCCGACGCGGCGCTGCTGGCGAACTTGTTGAACGACGCGCGCGACGTTTTCACCGCCGCCCCGCCGGCGGACGCCAAGGCCCGCGCCGATTACCTGCGCTGGCGCGTCGGGCACGCGGATTGGTTCGGGCTGGACCGTTTCCTGAAGGACGCCCCGCCGCGCTACCGTCAGAGTTCGCAGCCGGAGGGGGAAGGGGAGAAAACCGCCGCCCCGCGCCTCGCCGAGCTGGAGAAGCGCGCCCGTGACGCCGGCCCGGGTCCGCTCACCGCCCACTGGCACTACCTCGTCGGGGCGTTGCTCTTCAAGGCCGGCGAGGACGCGAAAAGCCAGGGGTGGTTCGAGCGCGTCGCGGCGGAGCACCCCGGCCACCCGCGCGCCGAGGCCGCCCGTTACATGGTCGCCCGCTGCGAGTTGTCCCGCTCCCGGCCGGGGGACTACGCCAGCGAGCCGAAACCCGACGCCGAGCGGCGGCGGGCGGCGGCGCGGGCGGGCTTCGAGGATTACCTCAAGCGTTACCCGGACGGCCGTTTCGCCGCCGACGTGCCCGGCTGGCTCGGGGCGTTGCGCTTCGACGCGAAGGATTACCTCGGCGCGTTGGCGGACTACGTGAGGCAGGCTGGGGCCGCCGGGCGCGAGCACCCGGAAACCCTCAAATCGGCCGCGTTCATGGCCGAGCGTTGCCTGTCGCACCTCGCCTCCACCGGGGACGACGCCGGCCTGCGCGCCGTCGCCGCCCAGCCGCCGCTCGCCCTCGGGCTGGTCTATCTCGTGCTCAACTCCCCGGAGGCGGACAACTACAACAACGCCTTCGAGTCCCCCGCCGCCGTGGCTCGGTGGCGCCGCGCGCTGCTGCCGCGACTGGCAGAGGCCATCGCCGCCCGGCCGGAGCTTTACCAGGACGCCGACTGGCAGGGCGCTTACCTCGCCGCGCTCGCGCAGGCCGCCAGCGGCGCGGGGGACCAGGGCCGGGCGCTGGAACTGGTGGCGATGGCGCCGCCGGGGTTGTTAACGACGAGCGACGACCTCGCCTTCGTGCGCGCCGTGGCCCTCGCCCGGTCCGGGAAGCTGGCGGACGCGGCGGGGGCGTTCCGGGAGTTCCTGAAAGCGTTCCCCCGGAGCACGCTGGCGAAGGGCGCGCGGCTGCGGCTGGCGCTGGCGTTGCAGGACGACCACCAGGCCGGCGCGGCGGCCGGGGAGTTGCTGGCCCTGCGCGACGCGCTCCGGGCCGAGAAGCACCCCGCCAATGACCGGGGCGAGGAGGGCGGCAGCTTCACGCTCGACGGCCAGCCGAGTTTCTTCCCGTTCACCGACGCCGGCCAGGACCCGCGCGCTTCGGTCATCCTCCCCGACCCCAGCGGCGCGGAGCCGGAGGCCGTGGACCAACTGCTCGACACCCTGCTCAACTTCGCCCCGCGCCCGGAGCTCGCCGCCGGGCTGGCGAACCTGCCCGACGGCCCCGCCCGCGTGCGGCTCGCCGGCGCGCTGGCCCAGCGCGCGCTGGCGGAGGACGAGGATTTCGCCGAGGCGAAACGTTACCTCACCCCGGCGGAGTGGGAACCCGCCGCGCCCGTGGCCGCCGCCGCCGCGCTGCCCCCGACGGCAGAAAACCTCCTGCGGCTCGGCGACCTCTGGGCCGCCGCGCGCGGCAAGCTCGTCTTCCGCCCGCTCCAGACGGAGGAGGGGCGCACGGAGGCGTTTACCCGGGGCGGTTACGCCGACGCCGACCGGACGCGCCGCGAGAACGCCCGCGCGCTGGGGCTGCCGGAGGCGCGGGTCAACGCCGCGCTGGAGGGCCGCGACGAGTTGCGCCACGCGCGCGCCCACTGGCTGCGGGCGGCGGACGCGGCTCCGGCCGGTTCCCCGCTGCGGGCGCAGGCGCTCTGGCGGGCGTTGGCGGCGACCCCGAAGGTGGCGCTGGTGAGTCCCTTCACGCTGGCGCGGGCGGGGGAAACGAACCTCGCGGGCGAGTCGCGCAAACTCTACGACCGGCTGCGGCGCGAGTGCCCCGACGCGCGGGAAGCCCGGGAGTTCGCGGTGTTCTACGAGTTTCCGAAGGCCCTCGGCACGTTGGCCAACGCCCGCTGGGAAACGGCGAGGGAGGGCGAGGAAGCCCCGACGGATGACACCGCGGGCGCGACGCCGGACGGCTCCCCGGCCCAGCCCCCGGAATTCGCCGAGGAGCCGGACGCGGACGCCGTCGCCCGGTCCGCCCCGGCGGAGGACGGCGCAACGGCGTGGAAACTCCTCCCCCGCCTGCTCGCCCTGCGCGAGCGCACCGCGGACCCGGCGCGGCTGGCGGCGGACGTGACGGCCCTGCGCCGGGAGGTCCGCGCGCGGCTGGGGGAGCGTTCGGACGCCGTGCTGCTGAACTGTCTGGACGATCTCGCGGATTTCCTCGCCGAGCCGCGGGTCTCGCCGGACGCCGCCCGCCGCTACGTCACCCTGCGCCTGGAAACCCTGCACACGGCCGTGCGCGGCGGCGTGGTCACGGAGCGCTGGGGGCTGCCCAAGATCAACGGGGTCGGGGACAACGACGCGGACTGGCGCCGGCACCGGAGCTTCGACAACGGCTCCTTCGACGGGGCCGGCGGGAAGGAATCCTCCGTGGACGACCTCGTCCTCAGCCACATCCGCGCCGCCTACCGGGAACCCGCGCTGGCGCCGTTCAAGGACTTCTTGGACGCCCTGGCCATCGCCGTCATCGCCAACCACCTCGTCGAGGTCCCCGTGCCCGGCGTGGAGAAGGACGGGCACCCGTTCCACTACACCTCGCGCGACTACCCGAAGATCGCCCGGCTCGGCGAGGGATTCCTGAAGGATTACCCGAAGAGCCGGCGGCGGGAGGCCGTCAGCCTGCTGCGGGTCCGCGCCCTCTACTTCGCGGGCCGGCCGGGGCTTTACAAACGGTTCGCCGGCTGGCCGGAGTCCGGGCACTACGACGGCGGCTGGGTCCTGGCCGCGCACCGGCAGGCGGCGGTGGACCCGCGGGCCGTCGGCGCGGCGCTCAACGAGCACGAGCGCGAGTTCCCCCGCGGCCGTTACGGCAACGAGATTCGCCACCTGCGGGCGAGCCTGGCCTGGCGCACGCAGCAGTGGGACGTGGCCCTGCGCCTGACCCTGTCGGAGCTGGACGACAAGAACGCCCCCGACCTCCAAGCCGACGCGGCCGCCCGGCTGGCGAGCATCTTCACGACGCTGGCGACGGACGAGACGGAGCGCGCCTGCCTGCTCGCCGCCATCCGCGCGCAGCCGGGCGCCCCGGAGCGGCTGCGGGCGCACCTGGAAAAGGCCGCCCCGCCGCTGGCCCTGGTGCGGACGTGGGCGCTGGGGGAACTGCGGTGATGCGAGTCAACCTCGAATCCAGCGAGAACGAAGCCGCCACGGAAGGCGGAACCTCCCGTGGCGGCAATTTCGACCGAAACGTTCGCGTGAACTCTAAGCGGACCGTTTCTTGGCCGCAGCCTTGGAACGCTCGCTGGAACTCCGGAGCCGGGTGCTGCGCGTGATGACGGCCTTGGCGGCCTTGACGCGCTTGGCGGCGCGCTTGGCCTTATCCAAGCGGGACTTCTTGGACAAATCACCGCGGTCCTTCTTGGGCGCGTTGGGGTCCTTGGCCGGCTTTTCCGGCTTCGGCGCGGGCGCGGCGGCGGGCGTGGTCGCGTCCGCGGTGCCCTCGGCGGGGGCGAGGTCCACCCATTCGATGAAGGCCATCGGCGCGGAGTCGCTCAGACGGGGCCCGAGCTTGACGATGCGCGTGTAGCCGCCGACGCGGTTGGCGGAGCGGGGGGCGACCTCCTCGAACAGGCGCTTGACCATGTCCACCTGGTGCAGGTAGGCGATGGCGGTG
>CAXTFX010000309.1:0-5692 GCA_964243185.1 uncultured Chthoniobacterales bacterium | reverse complement strand
CCCGCGCCCCTCCACGGACCCCGGCACTCCCCCGGTCCCGGTGGAACCCGCCGCCCCGCCCGTGGAACCGGCGCCCGCGCCGTTCGTCAGCTCCACCTTTCCCCGCCCCACCCTGCACGA
Source organism: uncultured Chthoniobacterales bacterium (assembly GCA_964243185.1). Taxonomy (GTDB): domain Bacteria; phylum Verrucomicrobiota; class Verrucomicrobiia; order Chthoniobacterales; family SZAS-18; genus CAXTFX01. The sequence continues at coordinate 5,572 of CAXTFX010000309.1, read as the reverse complement.
GCCGGCGGGCAGCCACGGGGGCGGCGGCAGCGGGGGGTTGCGAGACCGGTTCGGCTCGTTGTTCGGCGCCGCGCCCAAGAGCCAGATGGTGCGCTGCTTCGAGTGCAACGGCGCGCAGGAGATCAGCGGGGCGGCGCACTCGACCATCTGCAAGGACTGCGGCGCCTACATTGACCTGCAAGATTACAAGATCACCGGTAACTACTCGCGCAACATCGTCACCCGCGGCACGGTCACCTTGGTCAAGGGCGGGGACCTGTCCTCCTCCAAGGTCGTGTGCAGCGCCGCGACGATCCACGGCCGGCTGCGGGGCAACCTCCTGTGCTCCGGCAAGGTCACGCTGCGCTCCCGCGGCCGGATGCCCGGCACGTTGGAAGCCGGTCTCCTGGTGATCGAGAAGGGGTCCGAGATCGAGTTCAACCGTCCGGTGCGCGTCAGCGGGTTGGACGTTTCCGGGAGCGTGCACGGCCCGCTGTTCGAGTGTGACGGCCACGTGACCATCCACCACACGGGCGCCCTGCGCGGCTCCGTGCGGGCCAAAGGCTTTTTCGTGGAGAAAGACGGCGGCTTCGAGGGTGAACTGATCATCCGCCCGCGCCAGGCGCCGGTGGCCGAGGGAGACCCTGCCGCGGCGTCCCCGGGCGGGGAGGCGCCGCACGCTGCGGAGGAACACCAGCCGCCGGATCCCCGCCGGTCGTGGGACCCGCCGGCGGAGTTGATCGGGGAGAGCCCGTTGCCGGGTTGAACCGGCAGAAGCCGGCGGGGGAAGCCAAAGGTAACGCGCCTTCTCGCGCGCGCCCGCCCCCAACGCCGCCGTTGCCTCCGGGGGCGACTTGCGGGCCGCGCCCCATCAACTGCCGATTGTGTCCTGCCGGCGCTGCGACCCCGGTTTCAGAGCGCCTCGGCCGCGATGCGGGCGCGCATCCGTTCGTCCGGGAGCGGACCGCGGCCGGCGGCGAGGTTGTCGCGCAGGTGGGCCACCTTGTTCGTCGCCGGGATGGCGCAGGTCACCGCCGGGTGGGACACGATGAACTTCAGGAGCACCTGCGCCCAGCTCACGCAGCCGATCTCCGCCGCCCAGTCCGGCAGGGGGCGGCCCCGCAGGCGGACGAAAAGGTCGCCCTCGGCGAACGGGCGGTTGGCGATCACGGCCACCCCGCGCTCCCGGGCCAGGGGCAACAACCGACGCTCGGCTTCCCGCTCGCCGACGGAGTAGTTGATCTGCACGAAGTCGAGCCGGTGCCGGGCGAGCACGCGCGCCACCGCCTCGTGCGCGCTGGCGGCGTGGTGGGTCACGCCGACGTAGCGCACCCGGCCCTCCTGCTTCCAGCCCGCCAGGGTGTCCAGGTGCGTCTCCACGTCCACCAGGTTGTGCACCTGCACCAGGTCCACGGGGGCGGCCCGTAGCTTGCGCCGGGACTCCTCCATCTGGGCCTCGCCCCGCTCCCGGCCCGTGGTCCAGACCTTGGTGGTCACGAACAGCCCGGCGCGAAGGTCGTGCGCGGCGGCGAGGTCGCCCAGCACCTCCTCGGACCGGCCATACATGGGCGAGGAATCCACCAGCCGGCCGCCACCGGCGACAAACGCGGCGAGCACCTCGGCCAGCGGGGCGCGCTCGGCCGGCGCATCGCCCACGTCGAAGGTCTGCCAGGTGCCCAGGCCGATGACGGGCAGGGCCTCGCCGGTGGACGGGATGGGACGGGTCAACATCGGGGTGTCTGCCGGGACGGGGGCAGCCCCGGCAGGCTGGGAGGAGGCCAGGGACCAGGTCGCGGCGGTGGTAGCCAGGGCGCCACCCCCGAGCAAACGCAGGGCGCCGCGGCGGGTCCACTCGGAACGGGGAGGAATTTCAGACCGCACACTGACCGTTTCGGACGCCGGGGACGGCGAGGACTTCGCGGGGAAAATTTTCGCACGTCAAGGCCAGGGAGGGTTCTCCGAACCGGGCTATGCTCCCCGCGATGGCGCAACCCCTCCCCTCCCCCGCCCCCGTGCCGCCGGGCCGCTCGCCCGGGACGATGGGTTCACCCGTCGAGCGCTACCTCCTAGCGGACGACGGGACTTTTCCCAACCACCGTTGGCCCCTGCTGGTCTATCGCGCCGCGGTTTCCGGCGGCGATCCCGACGCCCTCCAGGCCCGTTTCGCGGCCCACGACTGGACCGGGGCGTGGCGCAACGGCATTTACTCCTTCCACCACTACCACTCCACCTCCCACGAGGTGCTCGGCTGCTACGCCGGGGAGGCCAGCGTCCGCCTGGGCGGGCCGACCAACCGGGGAATCACCGCCACGGTGCGCGCGGGTGACGTCCTGGTCATCCCCGCCGGGGTGGCGCACTGCAACCTGGGCGCGAGCGCCGACTTCGCCGTGCTCGGAGCCTACCCGGAAGGGCGGCGCTGGGACCTCCTGCGTGGGGCCCGGGGCGAACGGCCCGCGGCGGACGCGCGCATCGCCGCCCTCCCCCGGCCAGCGCAGGACCCGGTGCATGGCGCCGCGGGGCCGTTGGGCGAGTTCTGGAAATAGCGGCGGCCGGACGTCGCAAGGGGGGCGCGCGGAGGCGGGGCACCCTAATCCGCGACCTTGACCTTGACCCGGCCGGCGGCGCCCACGTCGTAGTCCACGCCGGGCAGCACCGTCAGCTTGACCTTGCCGTTGGCCCCGCCGGGCCGCGGGCGGACCTGGACGGAGGCGCCGGGCCGGCCGGCCTTGATCTTCTTGACGACGGGCAACCCGGCGTAGTCCGTCCCGTTGACCAGACCGGCCAGGCGGTAAACCACCCGGACCGTCCGCGAAAGGTCCTCGCCCGTGCGGGTGAACGTCACCGTCGCCGCCTGCCCCGCCGCGCGGGATACCGTGGACCGGTCCACCGCGACACTGACCGTCGGCCGCGCCGGGGTCCCGGGCGGAGCCGCCCCCCGCAGCCTCGCCAGGCCGGGGCGGGGCACGCCCTGCACGCGGGTGAAATCGCCGCTGATGAGCACGTTGCCGTCCTCCTGCGTGGCGGCCCCGTTCACGGCGCCCTCGATGCCCTGGGACAGGGTGAAGCCCGGGTCCCGGCTGCCGTCGGCGTTCAGGCGCGTCAGGCCGTGCAGACCGCGGACGACCAGCTTGCCGTCAGCCTGGGGCACGGGGACGAGGCTCACGGAACCCGGCACGTCCTCCGCCGCTTGAAAGGTGGGGTCCAGGCTGCCGTCGGCGTTGAAGCGCAACAGACGGGTGCGGTTTCCCTGCCCGCCCGGGAAACTGAGGTAAACGCTCGCCAGCAGCCGGCCATCCGGCAGCGGGGTGATGCTCCCGAAGGTGTGATACGTGCCGGGAAACCCCTCGTCGGCGAGGCGGAAGCCGTCGTCCACGCTACCGTCCGCGTTCAGCAGAAGCAGGACATCGCCAAACAGACCGTCCGGCCGCTGAACATACGCGAAGACGAGCGCCTTGCCGTCCGCCGTCACGGCCGCCAAGCTCAGGGAAATGAAGGCAGGGTTGCTGCCGGGGTCATACCCTGCATCCAGGCTGCCGTTGGCGTTGAGCCGAACCACCCCCTGGCTGGGTACGCCGTTGATCGCCGCGAGGTAACCGCTGACGAGCACCTTGCCGTCCGGCTGCGGAATCAGCCCGGTGTTCGGATAAAAGGCGAACGGGTCGGCGACCCCGGCGTCGAAACTCTCGTCCAGGCTGCCGTCGGGGCGCAGCCGGGCCAGCCCGACGCGGCGGGTGCCGTTGACCGTGGTGAAGTGGCCCGCCACCAGGAAATCTCCGCCGGGCAGCACGAAAACCCTCGCGCCCACGAAATCCTCACTGCCCAAATACCCCTGAAACCCGCCGTCCAGGCTGCCGTCCGCCCGCAGCCGGGCAAGGCCCCCGCGCGCGGAGCCGTTGATCCGGGTAAACCTTCCCACCAGCAGCACGCCGCCGTCGGGCAGCACGGCCACGCTTTCCATACCGTCGTTGCCCGCGTCGGCGAAGAACTCCTCGTCCAGGCTGCCGTCGGCGTTGAAGCGGGCCACGCCGGGACGGACAACGTTGTTGAAGGAGGTGAAGTTCCCGCCCACGATGACCTTGCCATCGGACTGCACGGCTTGGGCGAAGACGGCGTCGCCGAGCCCCTGGCCGGCGAAGAAGCTGGCGTCCGGCGTGCCGTCCGCGTTGAGCCGGGAGATGCCGTAGTAGCCGTAGGGCAGCAGCCGGCCGTCGGGCTGGATGAGGACCCCGTAGGGTTGAACGCCGGGGTTGAAGCTGGCGTCCAGGCTGCCGTCCGCGTTGAGCCGGGTCAGGCCGGAGGAGCGGGGAACGCCGTTGATGGCGTCGAAGCTGCCCCCGAGCAGCGCCCGGCCGTCGGGCAGCGGCGTGAGGAAGCCCAGAAACGGGCTGAAGCCGCGGCTCACGGTGCCGAGTTCGACGGGCTGAAAGCCGGCGTCCAGGCTGCCGTCGGCGTTGAGGCGCACGGCGCCGAGGAAAGTCGGACGGTTGAACTGGAGAAATCCCCCCACCAGGAGCTTGCCGTCAGCCTGCACGGCGACGGATTCAATGGCCCCGCCGCCCAGCGGCGCCGCCGCCCGGAAGCCGGGATCGGGACGCCCGTCCGGCCGCAACCGCAGGAGGCCGTAGGATGAGGTGCCGCTACCGGGAACGAAAGCGTTGCTCACCAGCACGTCGCCGTCGGGTTGAACAGCCTGGAGGCTAAGTTCACCGGCGATGTTGTCGGGAACGAAGCTGGCATCGGGGCGCAAGTCCGGCCCCAGACGGAGCAAGGTCGCGTGGTCAAAGGCGAAGTTTACCCGCGTGTAGAATCGGTAGGCGGCCAGCACCCGGCCATCGGACTGCACCAGGGCGCCGGCCCGCGTCGCGCCCGCCCCGGCGTCAAACGTGACCCCGGCGGCGAGGCTGCCGTCCGGGTTGAGCCGGGCGAGGTGCCCGTGCGTGCCGTCCGCCTCCGTCGTCTCGTAGGCAACGACCACCATGCCACCCGGCTGGAGACCAACGAGGCTCAACGGCCCGGGGACGCCCAGGGCCGCCACGGCGCGGCCGGGGTCGAAGCCCGGGTCGAGGCTGCCCGCCCGCGGCGCGACGCCCTGCGCCACCGCGGGGCGGGGCGTGGGCAGGGCAAGGAGCAACAGCAGAACCCACCACCCGGGGATGGGCGGACGACGGCGGTCGGCGGAAGGAGCGGGAGGCGCGGGGCAGAATGACATGGGGAATTTTATCCAACCCGGCGGCCACGCCAAGGTGGCGCCCCGGGCACCAGACCGGGCGTCGCCACCGCCCGGCATTCGCTGGGAAAACGGTTTTCGTTTGCCCGTGCCGGCCTGTAGCGGCGGTCTGTGACCGCCGGCCGCGCCGCCGCCGGCTCCCCTGCCGGGGCCCGGGCGGTCATAGACCGCCCCTACAGGGCCCCGGCGGTCCTAGACGCCGCTACCGCCGCGCGCACCCGAGTGGAAACCGCTTGGGGACGAGCGACGCCAAGTTTAACTTCCCCCGAGCAACGCCTATGATTTGCGCGCGCACCCCGGAGGCGCTGAAAGGCCTCGACCAGCCGCTCGAAGAATGCGTCGCGGCCTGCTTTCCCCGCTCGCACG
>CAXTFX010000308.1:0-5716 GCA_964243185.1 uncultured Chthoniobacterales bacterium | reverse complement strand
GTTCATCCGCTTTCTCTCCTTTCCCCCAGGTTGCACCTGGGGCTACTTTCCGGTCACCGCTCCGCGGCTGCACCCTGCACCCTGCATCCCGTTCTTCCCCATGCGTATCACCATCGTCCAGGGGGCTTTCTTCCCCGTGCCCGCGCGGCTCGGGGGGGCGGTGGAGAAAATCTGGCACGCCCTGGGCCGCGAGTTCGCCCGGCGCGGGCACCAGGTCGTTCACGTTTCCCGCCGGCACGGCGACCTGCCGGCGCGGGAAACCGACGACGCGGGCGTGGAACACCGCCGGGTCCGGGGCTTCGACACGCCGCGCTCGTTGGCGGCCCTGAAGGTTCTGGACGGCCTCTACACGCTGCGGGCGAGGCGGGTCCTGCCCCCGGCGGACATCCTCGTGTCGAACACGTTCTGGCTACCGCTCGTCGCGCCGGGCCGCTCGCGGGGGGCGATTTACGTCAACGTCAACCGTTTCCCCAAGGGCCAGATCCGCTATTACCGCCGCGCGGCCCGGCTCCAGGCCGTCAGCGGCGCCGTGCTCGCGGCGATGCGCGCCGAGGCCCCGGCGCTGGCGGACCGGATGGTCGTCGTGCCGAACCCCCTGCCCGAGTTGCCCGACGCCGATGACGTGGCGGCCGGGGCGCCCCGGGAGCCGGAGGTCCTCTACGCCGGGCGCATCCACCCCGAAAAGGGCGTCGGGCTGCTGATTGAGGCGTTCGCGCGGTTTCTCCAAACGCCGGGCGCCGACGCCGTGCCGTGGCGGCTGGCGCTCGTCGGCCCGTGGGAGCAACGGCTCGGCGGGGGCGGGGACGATTACCGGCGCGAGTTGACGGCGCGGGCGGCGGCGCTCGGGCTGGCGGCGGAGCGGGTCGAATGGGCCGGGTTCCTCGCCGACCCCGCGGCGCTGGCGGCGCGTTACCGACGGGCGAGTCTGTTCGTGTATCCCTCGCTCGCCGAGCGCGGGGAAAGCTTCGGCCTGGCCCCGCTGGAGGCGATGGCCCGCGGGTGCCCGGCCGTGGTGTCAGACCTGGGTTGCTTCCAGGATTTCATCAAGGACGGTGACACCGGGCTGGTTTTCGATCACCGGGTGGGCGACCCGTCCGGCGCGTTGACGGACGTGCTCCGCGAGGTCCTGCTCGGACCGGGGGAAGCGCGCCGGCGCCTCGGCCGCGCCGGGCTCGGCCGCAGCCGGGATTTCGCCCTGCCGCGCGTCGCCGACCGATTCCTAGAGGATTTTGACGCCCTGATCGGGCAACGGGCCAGACCTTGATGAAACATCTCTCGCCCTCCCTATGCCCCGAACGGGGCCGACCGACCGACGCCCTGCGTCGGCGGATGGACAATTTCTACGCCACCGTGCCGGACTACGGCGATTTTCGCCGCGAGCACAGCGATCACCCCGGCCCCTGGGCTCACGTCGCGGCGGCCCTGGAGCGCCGGATGGCGGAGCCAGGGTTCACCGGACCTTGCCGGGTGCTCGAACTCGGTGCGGGCCGCACGGGGTTCGGGGGGTTTCTCCGGTCGCGATTCGCTCCCCGGTCCGTGCGCTTCACCGCGCAGGACGTGACCGCGCAGAACGCCGATTACCTCCGCGCGCAGGCCGACGCCGTTCACCTCGGGCCGTTGGCCTCGCTGCCCGCGGGGGAGGGGCCATTCCACGCCATCTTCAGCACGTTCGTCCTTGAGCACGTGACCGACCCGGCAGAGACTCTGGACCTCTGCCTGGAGCGGCTGGTCCCGGGCGGGGCGCTGCTCGTGTTCTGCCCGCGTTACGACATGCCCTTCTACCTGTCGCCCTCTGCCGCGCACCTTGGCCCCCTCGGGCGGTGCGCGCTCGGGTTCCGGGTCCTCGCCGCCCGGCTGGGCACGGGGCTGACAGGGCGGCCGGCGTTTCTCATCCACCACGACCCGGCCATTTTTCACGGACCCTTCGACCGGGACCGCGACGCCGTGCATTGGGTCTCCCGCCTGGACTTGGGCGCGTTCTTCCAGGCCCGCGGCGTCGCCGTGGCCGATCTGCCGCTGCCCGCCGGCCCGGGGAAGGACTGGGTGGTGAAGAATCTGCTCACGGTGCGCTTGCGGGCAACGAAGGGCTAATTTCGTTCTTTCCCGGCTCCCCATGCTGACCACGCACCGCCAGGCCAGCGCGTTCTCCTCCCCGTGGAGCCGGCGGGAGCAGCTCGGGATGTTCGTCTGGGAATACGCCTGGGCGCTGCTGTGCCGGTGGACGCCTAAACCGTTTAATCCGTGGCGGCTGCGGGTGCTGCGGGCGTTCGGCGCGCGGGTGGAAGGCCGGCCCTTCGTCCACCAGCGGGCGCGGGTGCAGATCCCCTGGCTGCTGACGCTGCGGGACCGCGCCTGCCTCGGGGACGGGGCGATGGCCTACAACCTCGGCCCTATCGAGATCGGGGCGCGGGCGACGGTGGCGCAGGAGGCCTACCTGTGCGCCGGGACGCACGATTTCACCGACCTGAACCTGCCGCTCCAGACCGCGCCCATCGTCGTCGGCGAGGATGCGTTCATCGGGGCGCGCGCCTTGGTCCTGCCCGGCGTGACGGTCGGCGCCCGGGCCGTGGTCGGGGCCGGCAGCGTGGTCACGCGGGACGTGCCCCCCGCCACGGTGGTCGCCGGGAACCCCGCCCGGGTCCTGGGACGCCGGGGGAGCCCGGACGATCCGGCGCGGTGATGGCAGGAGCCCCGTTAGTCATCCGAACGCACCCGATGAATTCCGAGGGAGCAATCCGGCCGGTGGACGCGGCAAGCGGTCCGCGACCCGTCCCCGGGGCGACGCGCCGGCGACCGCCGTGGCTCGGGCGGGCGCTGGGGGTCGCCGTGGCGGCGTCCGTGGTCCTGAGCCTCCTCTGCTGGTTGGGGCGGCTGCACTCCACGGTCCACCAGGGGGACCTCGTGCTGACCACCGGCTTCGAGGACGCCTCGGTTTACAACGTCTGGAAGGCGCGTCACGGCGACCCCGTCTATGAATGGCCCGACCGCGGGAACTACGCCCCGACCTTTTATAACTTCTTGTTCTACCGGTTTTACGCCGGGCTGCTCGACAGCCTCGGGGTGCCGAACGACGCGCGGGGTCTGCTGGCCGGGCGGCTGCTCACGAGCGGGTTCGCCCTGTTCGGGGTCGTGGGGCAATACCTCCTGAGCCTGCGGCTGCTCCGCGGCGGGACCAACAACGCCCCGGCGGGAGCGGGCCGGCCGGTGTCGCCGGGCGAGCGCGGGCTCCTGCTGGGGGTGGCGGGGATCACCTGGTTCAGCACGAACACGACCGCCTGGGGGACTCTCACCCTGCGGCCCGACCTGGCGGGCTTAGGTTTCGAGGTCTGGGGAATGCTGGCGTGGGTCGTGGCCTGGGAGCGTTACCGTGCCGCCCGTCCGGCCAACCCCGTTCCCTTTCTCCTGGCGGCGGCGGGCTGTTTCTTCGCGGCGTGGGGGGTCAAACAGTCGCTGGTGTGGGTGTTCGCGGGAGCGGTGCTGCACGCGCTGCTCTCGGCGCCCGGCTGGCGGTGGCGGGCGCTAGGCTGGGCGGGCGTGCCGGTGGGGGTGGCCGTCCTGACGTGCGTTTGGGCGCTGGGCCCGGAATACCGGGAGAACACCCTGGTGGTGGTGGCGGCCTACGGCTTCTCCGGGCGCATCGGGTTGCCCCTGCTGGTGCAAGCGGCGGTGACCTGGTTTCCGCTGTGGTGGTTCGCGTGGCCGTCGGTCCTCGCCCTGGTCCAGCGCGGGTGGCAGGAGGGGCGGGGAACCGCCCTGCACGGGGGGAGCGCCCCGGTGGTCGGCGCCGTGGTCGTCGCCGGGTTGTTCAACGTTTTCGCCGCCTTCAAATACGGGTCCAGCAGCAACATCCTGCTCGAAAGCCTTTTCCTCGCCTCCGCGCTGTCCGGCGGCGCCCTGGTGCGACTGGCCCGGGGTGACCATGACCCGTCCGCACCCCGCTGGTCCGGGGTGCAACGCCGGGTCGCGGTGTGGGGTTGGGCGATTTTCCTCCTCCTGCCGGCGGTCCAGTTGGCGCTTTACGCCCAGGGACGGGCCTTCACCCAGGTGGCCGGCTTCAGCCCCGGCGGGCTGCGCAAGCTGGACGCCCGTGACGAGGCGCTCCGCCGAGACTTCTCCCTCTGGCTGGCGGACCTGCCGAAACCGCTCTTCACCCGCGACGGTCTGTTCGTGCAACCCTGGCACGCCACCGACGGGCGTTACCCCTCATTCGTGATTGACTTCCAGGCCACCGACTTCATGCGGCGGGGGGGGCTGATGCGGGGGGGCGGGGTGGCCGACTTCATCCGGGGCCGCCATTTCCGCTCCTTGCTCCTGGACCGGGCGGACGCGGAGTTTTACCCCGTGGCGCTGGCGGCCGGCTACCGGGTGCGTCCGCTGCCCGGGCGGTTCGCCGGGTTGCCGAACGAGTATGGTCAACCGGCCGCCGCGCTCCAGTGGCTCGAGCGGGCAGAACCATGAGCGACCCCACGCCGTCCCCCCCCGCCCCGGGAAAGGTCCCGGTTTCCCTCCTCATCCCGGTGCGGAACGAGGCGGCCAACCTGCCCCGGTGCCTGGCTTCGGTGGGCTGGGCCGCCGAAATTTTCGTGGTGGATTCCCAGAGCGACGACGCCACCGCCGACCTGGCCCGGGCGCACGGCGCGCAGGTGGTGCAGTTTCATTTCCAGGGCACCTGGCCGAAGAAGAAAAACTGGGCGCTGGAGAACCTGCCGTTTGCCCATGAATGGGTGTTCATCCTGGACGCCGATGAAACGCTGCCCCCGGCGGCGGAGGCGGAGTTCCGCGCCGTCGTCACCGGCGACCGCGCGGCGGGGGTGGACCCGGCGGTGGCCGGCTACTGGATCAACCGTCGTTTCCGGTTCATGGGTCGGTGGTTGAAGCACGCCTACTACCCAAACTGGAACCTGCGCCTGTTCCGCCACCGGATGGGCCGCTACGAGAAGCTGACGGACGCGGACACCCGCAGCGGGGACAACGAGGTGCACGAGCACGTCATCGTCCAGGGCCGCACCGGCCGGCTGCGGGCGGAGATGGACCACTACGCCTTCCCGTCGGTGGACGTGTTCGTGGAAAAGCACAACCGTTACTCGAACTGGGAGGCCCGCGTCGCGCTGGACCGTTACCTGGGTCGCTCCGCCGGCCGGCTCCAGAGCGAGCGGGTGGGGGCGCGGCGCCGGCTCAAGGAACTCGCCGCGCGCCTGCCCGGCCGGCCGCTGTTGCGGTTCCTCTACGTTTACCTGTGGCAGCGGGCGTTCCTGGACGGGCGCGAGGGCTGGTATTTCGCCCGGCTGCACGGGTTCTACGAGTTCCTCGCGGTGGCGAAAACCTTCGAGTTGCGCCAGGAAAACGCCGCGGCCGACCGGTCAGTCCGGCAGGGCGAATAACCGCCGCAGGGGTCGCCAGCGCGTGGCCTCCGCGACCCGGATCGCCCCGGCGCAGAGCCCGAACGCCACGAGCGAGATCGCCAGCAGCGTCCCCGGTCCGGCGGGCGTGGGGAAGCGCCGCCCGAGGGTGAGTTGCAGGGCTTCCAGGACGAGTTGGTGCGCCAGAAAGATGCCGAACGACCACGCCCCCAGCCGTCCCGCCAGCCGCGCGGCCCCCGGCCGCCACGGGCCGAGGGAGAACGCCCAGGCGAGGATCAGCGCGCCGAAGCCGGGGAGCACCTCCGGCCACCACGTCCACCCCCGCCCGGCCAGCGCGAAGGGCAGCAGCGTCGTCC
>CAXTFX010000307.1:0-5763 GCA_964243185.1 uncultured Chthoniobacterales bacterium | reverse complement strand
GGTGCGGTCCTACAAACCGGCGTTTCTCCGGTAGCGGAGGGGAGGGCGGGAGCCGCGCGCCCGGGGTTCCCGGCCTTTCCTCCTGACAACCCCGGCCATGACCACCGCCCCCGCCGAGCCCGTCACACGAACGAAACCGACCGCCACCCCGGTCGGCTGTCCCTCCTGCCGGAGCACCCAAACCCGGTTCTTGGGTGATTCTGTCTTCGCCGCGTGGGCCGAATGCCCGGAGGTGGCGAGCCTCCGCGCGGAGAGCGGCGGCCTGCACCGGTGCCGGCACTGCGACCTCGTCTTCCGCGCGCCGGTGCCCTCGCCCGCCGCGCTGGCGCGCGCTTACGCGGCCATCCCCGTGGGGTCGTGGTCCTACCAGCGCCCGCGCTGGTGGGACTGGTCGGCGGAGGCGATCCGGCGCTTCGCGCCAAACCCCCGGGTGCTCGACGTCGGCTGCTTCCGCGGTGACTTCCTGTCGAGCCTGGGCGAGTCGGTCCAGAAGTTTGGCGTGGAACCCAACCCCGCCGCGGCCCGCCACGCCACGGCGAACGGTGTCGAAATCATCGGCCAATCGGCGACGGACGACTTGTCCGCCCACCGCGGCCGTTTTGGCACGGTCGTGCTGATGGACGTGATCGAGCACGTCGAAGACCCCGTGGGCGTGCTGCGGGAGCTCTCCCCGCTGCTCGCCCCGGGCGGTATCTTCATCATCCTCACGGGGAACTCGACCGCGTGGTGGGTGCGCCGCGCGCTGCCGCACTACTGGTATATGTCGTTCCCGATCCACCTCGTCTATCTGGGTGAGCGCTACCTGCGCTGGCTGGAGGGCCGGCTGGGCCTGGTCCGCCGCGACTGGCGGGTCCTGGCCCACGAGTCGGCCGGCCGCCGGCAGCGCCTCCGGGAGCTGGGCAAAGCCCTCGGCATGGCGGTCTGGCACGGCTGGCTGGCGCGCTCGTTCCTCGGGGGCGTGGCCGGCCGGGTGTGGCCGTTCCGCCGGCTGCGCCAACTCCCCGAGCCCCCGCGCCTGATGAGTTTGCCGGACCACTTCTGGGCCGTGCTCCAGCTCAAAACTCCCTGAGTCCACCGACGGGTCGTATGCCTGCCGCCGAGCTGTCGAAGATCAGCGTCGTCACGCCGTCCTACAACCAGGCCCGGTTCCTGGAACGGACGATCCGGTCGGTGCTCGAGCAGGGCTACCCGAACCTCGAGTATCTCGTCATTGACGGTGGCAGCACCGACGGGAGCGTCGAAATCATCCGCCGCTACGAGGACCGGCTCGCCTACTGGGTGAGCGAGCGCGACGCCGGCCAGAGCGCCGCCATCAACCGGGGGCTCCGGCGCGCCCGCGGCGACGTGCTCTGCTGGCTCAACAGCGACGACTTCTTCGCGCCCGGGACGTTAGGCATCGTCGGGCGCGCCCTCCGGCCGGGCGGCGACGCGGACGTGCTGGTGGGGGACATGGCGTTCGTTTCCGAAACGGGGGAAGAACTCCTCACGCTGCCGGGGCGCTTCGACGGCCTGAAGGCGCTCGCCTGCTACTGGCACGGCTACCACTTGCACCAGCCGAGCATCTTCTGGCGGCGCGAGGTGACCCAGAGCGTCGGCTACCTCGACGAGGGTTTGCACCTCACGATGGACTACGACTACTGGCTGCGGATGGCCCGGGGTTTCCGCTTCGTGAACGCCGGCCGGGTGCTCTCGTTCGCGACCCGGCACGGCGCGGCGAAGACCGGCGGGGATAACTTCCGCACCTACCGCCAAGCCCAGTTTCGGAACGTGCTCCGGCACTTCGCCTCGCCGTTCACGCGGAAGGATTGGGACGCGCGCGCCGCCGTTTACCGCCACGCCCTCTCGGTGTTCGTCCGACGCGCGGAGTATTAACGCGGACCACGCTGTGCCTGAGCCGCAACCCGGAATGGACCCGACAGCCTCCATCATCGTTTGCACCTGCGACCGCGCGGCGAGCCTCGCGCAGACGCTCAACGCCCTCGGTCGGCTCGACGTCCCCGCCGGGATGAGTTGCGAGTTGGTCCTGGTGGAGAACGGCCCCACCGCCGGGACCGCGCCCACGCCCGGCGAGAAGCCGCTGGGCAACGGGATCACCCTCCGGCGCTTCCACGAGCCGACCCCGGGGAAGGCCCGGGCGATCAACCTCGGACTGGCCCAGGCCCGGGGCGACATTCTGTTCTTCACCGATGACGACGTGCTCCCCCCGCGGGACTGGTTGACCAAGCTCGGCGCGCCGATCCTGCGCGGCGAGGCGGAGGCGGTCGCCGGCGCCGTCCGGCTGGCCCCGCACCTAGAGCGGCCGTGGATGACCCCCGACCAGCGCGCCTGGCTGGCGGACACGACGTTCCTGGAGCCGGGCGGCCCCGAGCGGATGCTCGGGGGGAACATGGCCATTTCCCGGTTGGTCCTGGAAAAAGTCCCCGCCTTCGACCCGGACCTCGGCCCCGGTGCGCTCGGCTACGGGGAGGACACGCTGTTCTCCGAGCAGTTGAAGGCCGCCGGCTACCGCGTCGTGGGCGTGTTCGACTCGCCGGTCGAGCACCACTTCGAGGCGAAACGGCTGGACCGCCAGGGCTGGCTGACCGCCGCGCGGAAGCTGGGATGGGCCGATGCCTACCTCGCCCATCACTGGGAGCACGCGCGCTGGGCGCAGCCGCGCTGGCAACTGCTCAAGGCCGCGTTGAGCTTCGCGGCCTGCCGGGTGCGCTCCCACCGGGACTTGCCGCCCGCGGCCGACCCCGCCCTGCCACGGCTGGCAACGGCCACCCGCCACCTGCACGCCTGCCTGCACTACCTGCGGGAGCGCCGCAAACCCCGTCACTACGCCCGGCGCCGTGACGGGATGCGGTCCGACCTCCCCGCCGCCCGTGCCGCCCGATGATCGCGCACCCACCGCACCTGGGTTGGCCAAACACCCACCCCGCCCCGCGCCGGCACTACCGCTACCGCCACGAGGAGCGCGCCTACCGGCGGATCGCCCGGGTCCGGCGCGCCTGCATCCTGGTCAGCGTCGGCCTGTTGCTCGGGACGGCCTGGCTCGTTTTCCACCACCTTGGACGCGCCGGGTTCCCCCGGGACGCGGCCTCCGGGTCCCGCCCCCTCCAGTCGTCGCGGACCGTCGCGCCCGCTACCCGGCCACGGTGATCCCCCGGTGTTCCGCCGCAGAAAACCGGCGTTTTCAGCCGATCCCCCCTTCCCCTTGTCGTATGCACCGGGCTCCCGCGATCAGCATCGTCATCCCCGCCTTCAACGCGGCGCGCTTCCTCGGGGCGACCCTCGACAGCATCCGCGCGCAGACCTGCCCGGACTGGGAGTGCGTCATCGTCAACGACGGCTCGAAGGACGCGACCGCCGCCGTGGCGCGGCAACTGGTGGAGGCGGACCGGCGGGTGCGCCTGATCGAGCAGGATAACCGCGGGGTCTCGGTCGCCCGCAACGAGGGTTATGCCGCCACGCACCCCGGGTCGGAGTTCGTCGCCTTTATGGATTGCGATGACCTGTGGGTGCCGGACGCTTTGGAGGCGTTGCGGGAGGAGCTCCGGCGGCACCCCCAGGCCGTCGGGGTTCACGGGCTGGCGCGGATGGTGGACGAGCACGGCGAGCCGCTGGGCGACGCGGAGGACTCCGCCCGCCTCGGTCGGCCCCGGTTCGGGCTGCGGGACGGTCGGATCACCCTGGCGCCGGAGCACGCGGCGACCCGGTTTGAAACCCTCGTCTGGAGCAACCACGTTTACCCGCCCGGCCTGCTCCTGGTCCGGCGGGCGGGCTACGAGCAGGCCGGGTTGTTCGACCCCGCGCTCCGGCTCATCGAGGACTGGGACATGCTGGTGCGCCTCAGCCGGCACGGGGAGCTCCGCTTCCTGGACCGGGTCGTCCTGCTCTACCGCCGGCACGCGGCCAACTCCTCCGCCGCCGATGACCGCGTCAACCTGGCCGGCGCCCGCCTGGTGCATCACCGGAGCTTTTTCTCCGCGGAGAACGACGCGCGGCACCGGCAGCTCGTCCGCCAGGGCTGGCGGGCCTGGCAGATCCTGGAGCTGCGAAAGTCCCTGCGCGCGTTGGTGCAAGATTGCCGCCGCGGCCGGCTCGGCGGCGTCCCGCGGAACCTGGTGCGGCTCTACGCTCCCATTCACCGCTACCTCCGCGGCTACCCGACCCTGCGCGGGTTATGAAAACTCTCTTCCTGCGATGAGTCACCCGGAACTGCTCGACGACCCCGCCCCGGCGGCGGGAGCCCCGCCCCCCTCGGCGGTGGGCTCTGACCCCGGGGACCGCGCGGGGTTCCCCGACCTGATCTTCGTCTCGCTGGAGAACTGGGACGAGGTCTGGCGGCGCAACCAGTTCCTCTGCGACGTGCTCGCCCGGCGCTTCCCGGGCACGAGGATCCTCTTCGTCGGCCCGGCCCGGGACGTGTCGAATAATCTGCGGCGTGGCCGGTGGCGCGGGCTCGGCGGGGGGACGGCGACGTGGACCGTCCCCGCGACGCCCAACGTCACCGTCACCCGCCCGGTCAAACTGCTGCCGAACTCGCTCGCGGCCGGGCGCTGGTTCAACGCCCGGTTGTTGCGACAACACGTCCGGCGCGTCGCCCGGGACCTCGGGCTGCGGGCCCCGATCCTCTGGCTCAACGACCACGGCGCGGGTTCGCTGGTAGGTAAAACGGGTGAGAGCGCGGTGGTGTATGACGTGACGGACGACTGGATTGAGTTCGCCCCCTCGCCTCGCCAACGCCGACTGACCCTGCGCCAGGACGCCCGGCTCTGCGCCGCCGCCGACGCGGTCATCACCTGTTCCGAGCGGCTGCGCGAGACGAAACGGAAGCTGTCCCGCCGCGTTCACCTGATCCCGAACGGGGTCCACGCGGAGCACTACGCCCGGGTGCTCGACGGCTCCGGCCCGCTCCCGCCCGAGGCCGCGGCGTGGCCGAAACCCGTGGCGGGCTACCTCGGCACCGTGCATCCCAGCCGGGTGGACGTGGACCTGGTGGCGGCGGTCGCGCGGCAGTTGACGCGCGGCTCCGTCGTGTTGCTCGGGCCGGACCACCTGCCGGGGCCGGACCGCGCGCGGCTCGAAGCCTTGGGCAACGTGTTCCTGGTCCCCGCGGTGCCGTATGCGCGGGTGCCGGACTTCCTGCGGGCGTTCGACGTGAACCTCGTGCCCCACGTCGTCACGCCGTTCACCGAGAGCTTGAACCCCATCAAACTTTGGGAATACCTCGCCGCCGGCAAACCCATCGTCGCCACGCGGGTGGCCGGGTTCCGGGATTTCCCGGAGCACGTCGCGCTGGCGGACAGCGCGGGGGAATTCGCGGCGGCCATTGACCAGGTGCTGGTGGAGCCGCCCGGGGCGGCCCGGCTCCGCCAACGGGCGGCGCGGGCGCATTCCTGGTCGGCGCGCGCGGACCAGGTGGTGGCGGTCGTGCGCGCTTGCGTCCGGGAGAAGTCGGCGGCGGTCCAACCGTGATGAAAAGGCCCGTGATTTCCATCGTCGTAGTGAGCTACAACACCCGGGAGATGACCCTGGATTGCCTACGCACGGCGCTCGGGGCGACGGCCGGGCTGGAGACGGAAATCCTGGTCGTGGACAACGCCTCGACCGACGGCAGCGCGGAGGCCGTCCGCCGTGCCTACCCGACCGTGGAAATCATCGCCAACGGGGCGAACGTCGGGTTCGGCGCCGCGAATAACCAGGCGATGCGGCAGGCCCGCGGAGAATTCTTTCTCCTGCTCAACTCCGACGCCTTCCCGGAGGCGGGCGCGGTGG
>CAXTFX010000306.1:0-5769 GCA_964243185.1 uncultured Chthoniobacterales bacterium | reverse complement strand
ACGTCTTCGTCGCGGGCGATCTGCTCTGGTATTACGTGGAGGGCGACAACAAGACGCGCGTGGCTCCCGACGTGATGGTCGCCTTCGGCCGGCCCCCGGGGGTGCGGGGATCCTACCGGACGTGGGAGGAGGGCGGCGTTTGCCCGCAGGTCGTCTTTGAGGTGCTCTCGCCGAGCAACCGCTTCGGGGAAATGCTCCGCAAGCTCCGCCTCTACGAGCGGCTCGGGGTGGAGGAATACTACGTGCTCAACCCCGGCGACCGCGACGATCCCGCGCGGGTCGAGACCCTGGACGGCTGGCACCGGGCGGAACCCGGCCAGCCTTTCACCGAGCTGGAGAGCACGGACGGCTGGCGCAGCCCGCGGCTGGGCATGGTCTTCGAGTCCACCCCGGAGGGGCGGCTCCGTTTGATCCGGCCCGACGGGCGGCCCTTTGAAACCTTCGCGGAACTCAGCCGGCGCGCCGAACACGAAACCCAGCGCGCCGACGCCGAACACCAGCGCGCCGACGCCGCCCAGCAGCGCGCCGACCGCCTCGCCGACCGCCTGCGCGCCGCGGGCCTTGACCCCAACGCCCCCTAGAGCGGCGCGCTCAACTCCAGCCAACGCGGGTTCGCCTCGGCGTGCGCGGCGATCTCCTCCAGGATGGCCTCCAGGCTCGTTTCCGGCCGCCAGTCCCAGGCCGACGCCGCCAGGGCCGCGTCCATCACCATCCACGGGATGTCGAACGCCCGCGGGGCCGGGTCCGACGCGACGGGGTGGTCGAACCCGAACCGCCGCGCGCACCAGGCCGACAAACCGGCCAGGGAAAACGTCCGCTCCGGGCCGCCGCCGAGGTTCACCACCCGCGGGATGTCCCCGCCGTCCATCCCGGCGCGCATTTGCTGGATCAAGAGGCCGACGAGGTCGCGCGGGTGCAGGGCGTCCCGGACCTGCGG
Organism: uncultured Chthoniobacterales bacterium; assembly: GCA_964243185.1. Lineage (GTDB taxonomy): Bacteria > Verrucomicrobiota > Verrucomicrobiia > Chthoniobacterales > SZAS-18 > CAXTFX01. The sequence goes on along the minus strand of CAXTFX010000306.1, from coordinate 4,832 downwards.
CCCGCCCCCGCCGAAGCCGAGGTAGCGCAACGGCTGGCGGCGCACCCAGGCGTTGATCCAGTAGGCGAGGATACCCTGGTCCGCCCGGCCGAACTGCCCGGCGCCGGCCAGCACGCCGCAGCGGTTCACCCACACCGGCAGCCCGAAGCTGGCGCCGTATTCCAGGGCGAGCTGCTCGCTGGCCAGCTTGGTCGCCCCGTAGAGCGAGACGGGCGGGGCCGTGGAGAACGTCTCGTCCACCCCCCGCGCGGTGACGCCCGAGGGCAGGGGAAAGTGCGCCGACTCCTCCAGCCGGAAGCGGTCCCCGGCCACGGCGACGGGCAGGCCGGCCAGCAGCGGGATGTGGTAAACCCGGGAGGTGGACAGCAGCAGGAAGCCCGCGCCGTGCCGGCGGCAGTGCTCGAGCAGGTTGACGGTGCCGAGGAGGTTGTGCTCGACGACCTGCCGGGAGGAGGATTTGCCGTCGGTGCCCGCCAGGACGGAGGGGTTGGCCGCGCAGTCAACCACCCAGTCCGCCGCGGGCAGGGCGTCCACGTCGGAGGGCAGGCGCACGTCGCCGTGGAACAGCCCGACGCCCAGGGCGCGCAGAGCCTCGCGGTTGGTCTCCGAACCGGGCCGGATGAAGTTGTCCAACCCCAGGAGGCGGACCTCCGGCCCGAGCCGCTCGCGCAGCCCGCGCGCCAGGGTGGAGCCGACAAAGCCGCAGACGCCGGTGAGGAGGATGGTCATGGAAGATAATTGGGGCCGGGAGGTGGGAAGTCGAAGGCAGAATCTCTGAAGCGGACGTTGGCGGTTCCCCTGCCTTCATCCTTTAACTTTCATCCCTGCCGCCAGCGTCCACGCCAGCCCGAGGACACCCGCCCCGAAGACCCAAAGCCCGCGGCGCAGGAGCCAATCAACCCAGCGCGACAGGGGGCCGACCTCCACCGGCGCGCGGAAGGCGAACCCGTGCCGGGCGTCGCGGTCCAGGGCGACGACGCGCGCGGCGCCCGCCGGCACCGGGGCGTATTCCGCCCGCCAGCGGGGGTTTTTACCGTTCGGACGGGGTGGCTGGACCACCTGCGCGCGGGCGCCCGTGACGTCCTCCACGCGCAGGCCGAGGTCCGCCCCGGCAACCCCGAGGTCGCCGGCCAGCTCCCAACGCAGGTAGGGCAGACGTGGGGCGGGCCTCAACCGGGCACGGAACTCGCCCGTCTGCCCCGGCCCTCCCGAACCCCACGCCGGACCGTCCGCGGGGGTCGAAGCGGCGCGCAGGGACGGGAACACGCCCTCGGGGCGGAAGATGAATGGCGGCCCCGTCTCGGGCTCCAGGTCCAGGGGGGGACGGATGACCGCGGGAAGGGTTGCCTGGAGCGTCGGGTCCAGGAGGTAGTTGGCGAGGGCGCGGGTGTCGGGGTAGGGCAGGTTGAACACGGGCTTGTCCCGTAAGGCCGCCGCGTCCCCGCCGATGAGGAAGGCGCGCACGTTAGCCACTCCCTGGCGCAGATTTTCGCGTCGGGAGGGGAGGTCAGCCCGGAAATCATGAATGGTCAATCGGGTCAGTCCGGCGGCGAGGAATAAAGTCCACGCCCACGCGCCGCCCAGCGCCAACGCCCGGTCCGCACGCTGGCGGCCGGCGACGACCAGGGGATTGGACGGGCGGGCCAGACCAGCCAGCAACCAGACCGCGAGGAGGTTTACCGCCACCCCCGCCGCCAGCAGGTCCAGGTAGCGGGAAGGTGGCGCCCCCTGGCCATCACCCCCCCGCGCGTAGGACATCGCCGCCGCCTGGAGCAGCACCCAGGCACCCACGGGGAGCAACCCGCCCGCGAGGCCGGCGCGCGACGGCCGGCGCCGGAGCCAGACGACGCCCAGACCTGCCAACGGCAGGTAGAGGACCAGCGCCACCCACGGCGACCCGTCCGAAAACGGCCACGCCAGGTTGTGTCCCAGGGCCCGGGCCCACGCCGCCGCCCCGGTGGCATGCAGGTAAGCGTGGCCGGACACCTCGGTGCGGAGCGCGAGTCCCATCGCCACCACGGTCACGCACACCGTGAGCGTCAGCCCTTCCCCGGCCGTTGGCCGCGCCCGATGTCGCAGACAATTTGCCGCCACCCACCCACCCGCCACCGCCGCGGCCAGCGGTCCCGAGCCCATGCTGAAGCACGCCGCCACGGCTCCGAACACCCCTGCCCACCACCCCGCCGAACCCACCGGACGCGTGCCCAGCCCCCAGAGCGCCAGCAGCGAGAAACCCAGCAGGAAGTAAAACACGGAGGCGAAACCGCTCAGGGGATTTTCCCACCCGAAGGGCAGCGCCCCGAGAACCGCCATCCCGCCCGTCAATCCGGCGTGCCCGTGGCCGCCCGCGACCGTCCACGACCGTGTCGCCACGAGCGTCACCGCGGTCAGGACCGCCGTGAAGAGCGCCGCGCCGGCGACCATCTCCACCTTCCCGTCCCACTGGCCGCCGTTGAGTTCAAAGAGCCCGAGGACCATCGCGCGAGTCCAGAAGATACGGTGCTCCAGGTGGGGAGCCACCATCGCCGCCCAGGTGAGGCGTCCCTCCTGCCAGGGTTTGAGCAACGCCCAGCCCTCCGCGTCCCACTGGTCAAAGAAGGGCATGGCGCTGCCGTAGCGATGCACCAGCCAGAGCCGGGCCCCGAAGACGGTCAGCCCCAGCGCCAGCGTGGCGCCGACAAGGCCGCGGCTGCCGGTGAGCGGGGTTTTCAAGGTGCCTGGGCGACCGCCGTGGTTTTAGAGCTTACGGGCCACGGCGAGCTGGCCGACGCCGAAGGGTAGGCGCACGATCCTTTGGGTGGCCTCGAACACGAACCAGTGTCGCATCCAGGCGTTGAGCGGCCCGGGCGGCACGCGGTCCTCCGAACGCGGGGTGCCCGCCGCGGCGCGCGGCACGACGCGGCGGATCAGCCACACCAAGGGGAAGACGAGGCCGTTGACGAAGCGTTGGTCGAGGATCTCCAGGTCCGGGCGCGTCAGCCTGGCCCGCAACTCGTTCCGGTCATAGCGCCGTTGGTGGTGCAGGGCGACGTCCCAATCGCTCCACAGCGACCGGAACGCGGGGACCGTGATGACCAGCAGACCACCAGGACGGAGGATGCGGACGAACTCGCCGATAGCCGCCGCGTCGTCGGCCACGTGCTCGATCACGTCCAGGGCGGTCACGCAGCTTGCCTCCCCGTCCCCCACCGGTAGCGTAGTGCAGGAGCCGCGACGCACCTCCAACCGCGGGAACGCCGCCCGGGCTAGTTCCAGGGACTCGTCGTGGTCGTCCACGGCCAGCACCCGGCAGCGGTCGCGCATCTCCTCGGCAAACAGACCCGTGCCCGCGCCGCAGTCCACCAGTAGCTCCTCTGCGCCAAGCGCCCCGACTCGCTCTATCCACCCGCGCACCAGTTCCCGCTTGCCACGGTAGAACCAGTGGTCTTTTTCGATCCGCATCAGGTTGACGTATTCTTCAGGGTTCATGCACGGAAGCTCCGCAAGAGAGCGGGGCGCGCCGGAAAGTCAAAGCCGGGACGCCCGGGTCGGCGGCGCGAGAATTCCGTTGCCCGGTCCGGGCGGCGCGAATACATCATGCCTCCTGATCCCGCCTGAGCCCCCACGTTCCCCGTCGTGAATTTGTCTTCATCCATTGCGACTTCACCCGGGACGGCCAGGCGCGCGCGGCCCGCCCTTGGGTCTGCTGGTTCCATTCCCGGTTGGCAACGTCCGCTCCTCGTCGTGGGGCTGCTGCTGGCGGCGCTGCCGGCCGCCTGGGAGGTTTGGCTGGTGGTGCACAACTGGAGCAACCTGCCCTACGGCGACGAGTGGGAGCTGGGGGTCGGCGGCATCCTCGCCAGGGCGCGCACCGCCGGCCTGAGCTGGGAAGACCTTTCCAGCCAGGCGAACGAGAGCCGCCTCCTGGTGTTGCGGCTGCTCATGTTGGCGCTCTTCTCCCACGGCACTTGGGACGTGCGCTGGCTGATGGCGGGCAGCCTCCTGCTCGCCGGCTTGATCAGCGTGCTGCTCGGTCACTTGCTGGGCCGGGGAGATTCCCCGTTACCGTGGTTGCCCCGCCTGCTCACGTTGACATTGATTAACGGGCTGCTCTTCAGCCCCGGGCAGTGGGAAAACTGGCTCTGGGGCATCCAGATCATCACCTTCCTGCCGGCGGCCGCCTTGACCGCGGCGGTCTGCCTGAACCTCTCCCGGCTGCCGATCGCCGCGAAGGCGCCCTTGCTGGCGGGGCTCGCCTTCCTCTCCACCTACTCTTACGCCAACGGGATGATCCTCTGGCCGTTGGCGTTCCCCTGGCCCGGGCTGACCGGGGGGAGATCACGTTCGCGGGACGGAGGCGCGGCGGCGGGGTGGCTGTGCTACGTCGCCGCGGGCGTGGCGACCCTCTGGCTGTATTTCCACGACTACCACAAGTCGGCGGCTTCACCGCCGTTTGCCTACGGCTTGCAGCACCCGGTCGAGCTGGCCCGATACTTCTTCGTCTGGTGCGCCGGGGCGCTGGTCATCCGCGGGCGGGCGCTGGAGGTGCTCGTCGGGGTGATGCTGGCGGGGGGGTTCGGCCTCCTGGCCGTCACGGCGTGGCGGTGGGTGCGGCGGGACGGACCGGCGGCGTGGCAGGCGTTTTACCCGTGGTTGACGCTGGGGGCCTACGCGCTCGGCTCGGGGATCATCACGACCTTGGGCCGCGTGGCCTTCGGCATGGGAGAGACCACCCCTTCGCGCTACGTGACCTTTTCCCTCTTCCTGCCCGTGGCGGTGCTGGGCCTCGCCGTGACGCTGGACCACTGGGCCGCCACCGAGCGGGCGACGGACCCGGCCCCGCGGCCCGGGGC
>CAXTFX010000305.1:0-5795 GCA_964243185.1 uncultured Chthoniobacterales bacterium | reverse complement strand
AACCCCGGCCTGCGGAACTACGCGCGCGTCCTGCTCGGGGGCGGGCTGGCGGCGGTGTATTTCGTGACTTACGCCGCCGGGTTCCTGCCGGGGTTGCGCGTCATCCCCAACGAGTTCCTCGCCGGCGCGCTGCTCCTGGCCTGGGCCGCGTTCATGGCGTGGACGGCGGACCGGCGCGACTCGCAGACCCTCGCCACGTTCTCCCTCCTGCTGGCCTACTTCACCACGGCCATCCACCCGGCCGCCGCCTTCGCGCTCGGCTCCAACGCCCTCCTGACCGCGGCGGCCATCGTCCTCGCCGGGCGGCACCGCTGGCCCGTGTTCTCCTTCGCGGCGCTGCTGGCGACCTACGGCGCCTACACGTTCTGGCGGCTGACGGGCGACGTGCAATCGGCCCGGGACCCGGCGCACTTCTGGCCGGAGACAGGGTTCCTGGGCATCTACTGGGCGCTGTTCACGGCCGCGGCCTTCGTCGTGCCGACGGCCTCGCTCCCCCCGCGGCGGCGCGCGGCGTTCCTGGCGAGCAACCACGGCGCGCTCTTCGGGCTGGTGGCGGTGTGGGTGCAGGGCGTCTATCCGGGGAGCTTCTGGCGCTGGGCGCTGGGGTTCGGGCTGACGCTGATCGCCCTGGGGGAAACGCGCCGGTTCGGGCTGGAAGCGGCCGCCGCGGGTGTGTCGCGGGTGTTGGGCATCATCTTCGCCACGCTCGGGATGGCCGCGTATTTCGGGCACGGTTGGTCGCTGGCCCTCGCGCTGGCGGCGGAAAGCGTCGTGCTCCTGCTCGCCGCGGAGCCGCCGGGGTTGACGGACCAGGTGCCGCGGGACTGGGTGAACCGGGTGCAACTCGGCCTCGCCGGCGTGGCGGCGTTCGGGGCGTTCGTCGCCGCGGGCCTGGAGTTGGACACCAGTTGGCGGGACCGGGGAAGCCGGGAAATCGAGGATTGGGGCCGGATCGCGAGCGGCCTGGCCGTCGCGGGCACCGGCTTGTTCAACGCCGCCTGGAGCCGGCACCGGGGGCGCGCCGGGTCCGCGGTTTTTGCCGGTCTGGGCCTGGCCGTCGCGCTGATGCTCCTCAACCGGGTGAGCCGCCCGGAGCTGTTCGCGCCCCTGCTCGCCGCGGCGGTCGTCGGGGTCACGGTCGGCCTCGCGCCCGCGCTCCGGGTGCCGGCCGTCGCGGGCTACGGGCTGGGTTATCTGCTCATCGCCACCGTTCGCTTCCTGGAGCGGCACCCCTGGACGAGCGCCATGCCGCCCGGGTGGGAAACGGCCGCGGTGGCCGGCGCGGCGGTGGCCCTCTGCCATTGGTGGCAACGGTCGTTGGCGTTCCCGTGGCGGCAGGAAATTCGCTGGCTGGCCCAGGGCGCGACGGCGCTCGGGGCGGTCGTCGTGCTGGACGCCGCGCTGAGGCCGGCCGTGGCGCCGGGAACGTGGATGGCGCTCGGGGCCGGGTTGGCCGTCCTGGCGGCGGGCTACGGGCTGGCGACCCGTTCCCTGGCGCTCGGCGCGGCGGGGCAGGCGTTTTTACTGTCGGCGGCGGGCATCTTGCTGGAACGGGCGGCAAACCCGGGTCGCGTGCCCGGGGGGGAGCGCGGGTTCGCGCTGGCCCCGGCGGGAGCGGCGTTCCTGGTCGTCGCGGCGACGAAGCGGTTCACCCCGGCCGGGTGGATGGAGGCCCGCCCGGCGGCGCGGGGTTTGGCGACGGTTTACGAATGGCTGGGCGCCGCGTTGTTCGCCGCCTGGGCGGTGCGGTTTGGCCCGGCGGACGGCCGGTTCGCGCTGCTCGCGGCCGCGGGTGCGGGGGCCATCGCGGCGGGCCTCCGGTTCGGGGAACGGCGCTGGGAGTGGCAGGGCGGGGCGTTGGCCGTCGTCGGGGCGCTCGTCTTCCTGACCCAGAGTTTCGCGGGAATCGCGCCGCGGCTGTCGTGGTGGAACGTCCCCGGCCTGCTCGCCCTGGCGGCGGCGGGGCAATTCGCCCGGCGGAGTTTGCCCGCGGCGGCGGGTCTGGTCCCGCGCGGGCTGCCGGCGGCGCTGACGTTCGTCGCGGCGCTGGGGGGCTGGCGGTGGTTAACGGACAACCTTTCCGCCCGGGTCGGCGGCGACTGGACCCTCGCCGCAGGCTGGTCGGCCTACGCGGCGGCGCTCTTCGGCGCGGGGCTGGCGCTACGGGAACGGCGCCTGCGCTGGGTTGGTCTGGGCATCCTGGGAGTCACGATGGGCCGCATTTTCCTGGTGGACTTCTGGAACGCGGACACGGGGCACCGCATCCTCTCCCTGCTGGCCTTTTCCCTGGTGCTGCTCGGGCTCGGCTTCGTTTACAACCGCTTCGGGGCGAAGCTGCGAGAGTGGATGTGAACGAAAAAACACGGCGCCGGCAGGCCCCCCCGAGCCAACCGACGCCGTGCCTACAGAAACGGGTTTTCCGCCGAGGATTCTAGTAGCGGTAGTGCTCGGGCTTAAACGGCCCCTCGGTCTTGATGCCGAGGTAGCCGGCCTGCGCGTCGCTTAACTTCGTGAGCTTCACGCCGAGCTTGTCGAGGTGCAGCCGCGCGACCTTTTCGTCGAGCGCCTTGGGCAGCACGTAAACCTTCTTGCCGTATTTGGCCGCGTGGTTGAACAGCTCGATCTGCGCCATGACCTGGTTGGTGAACGACGCGGACATCACGAAGGACGGGTGGCCCGTGGCGCAGCCGAGGTTCATCAGACGACCTTCCGCGAGGATGGTCACGCGCTTGCCGGTGGGCCATTCCACCTGGTCGACCTGCGGCTTGACGTTGATGCGCCGGAGCGTCGGGTCCTCAAACACGCTGGCCACGTCAATTTCGAGGTCAAAATGCCCGATGTTCGCCACGATGGCTTGGTGCTTCAGCGCGTCGAGGTGCTCCCGGCGCAGGATGTCGCGGCAGCCCGTGGCCGTGATGACGATGTCGGCCTCGTGGATCACGTCTTCGAGGGTCGTGACCTGGTAGCCCTCCATCGCCGCCTGGAGCGCGCAGATGGGGTCCACCTCGGTGATGATGACGCGGGCGCCCTGACCCTTGAGGGACTGCGCGCAGCCCTTGCCAACGTCGCCGTAGCCGCAGACCACCGCGATCTTGCCGGCGATCATGACGTCCGTGGCGCGCTTGATGCCGTCCAGCAGCGACTCGCGGCAGCCGTAAAGGTTGTCGAACTTCGCCTTCGTGCAGGAGTCGTTCACGTTGAAGGCCGGGCAGCCCAACTTGCCCTTCTCGACCATCTGGTAAAGCCGGTGCACGCCCGTGGTCGTCTCCTCGGACAACCCGCGGATGCCGGCGAGGAGCTGGGGATACTTGTCGTGGACCAGCACGGTCAGGTCGCCGCCGTCGTCCAGGATCATGTTCAACGGCTGGCCGTCCGGCCAGAACACCGTCTGCTCGACGCACCAGTCGTATTCCTCCAGGCTCTCGCCCTTCCAGGCGAAGACCGGGATGCCCTCAGCCGCGATGGCGGCGGCGGCGTGGTCCTGGGTGGAGAAGATGTTGCAGGACGACCAGCGGACCGACGCGCCGAGCTCGATCAGCGTCTCGATCAGCACGGCCGTCTGGATGGTCATGTGCAGGCAGCCCGCGATGCGCGCGCCGGCGAGGGGCTTGGAGGTGCCGAACTCCTCGCGCAGGGCCATCAGGCCGGGCATCTCGTGCTCGGCGAGCTCGATCTCCTTGCGGCCGAACTCGGCGAGGGAAAGGTCGGCGACCTTGAAGTCCTGTTTCTGGGTCGTGGTGGGATTGGTTTCAGTGAGGGTGCTCATTGGGATTGGTGAGTGGTGAAAGGCAGAGGAACAGCCAGCCCCGCATGAGGCCGCCCGCCCATTTAACGGTGTCCGCAGACCGGCGCAAGGGGAAAATATAAACGCATCATGATATTTTGATGCATGAGGTCTAAACATGACGCCAAGGCCGTTGGGAATCAGTGCTCGGGGGGCGAAGGGGAAAGGCTTCTCGGAAACCGTGGCCCCGCCGGTTGGTCCAGCGTAGTTTTGGAATTTCCACCGGGAACATTCCGAACCGGGAGCTCGAAACCCCGTTCGCCGGCAACCTCGATGGGGTGGCCGCCGCGTTGGCGGCGAACGCCTTTGTCGAGATCGACCGCACGGGGCTGACGATCCGGGCCGAGAGCTAAACCCCCGCCGCCGCCCGCAACTCCGCGGCCTTGTCCGTCCGCTCCCAGGTGAGGTCCGGGTCGTCTTTCCCGAAGTGGCCGTAGTTGGTCGTCTTCCCGTAGATCGGGCGCAGCAAATCGAGCTGCTCGACGATCCGGCGGGGCTTGAAGGAGAACACCTCCGTGATGGCCCGCTCGATCTTCTCCTCGTCCACGGTGGCCGTGCCGAAGGTGTCAATGTGGATGCTCACCGGGTCGGGGTGGCCGATGGCGTAGGCGAATTGCACCTCGCAACGGGCCGCGAGCTTGGCGGCGACGACGTTCTTGGCGACCCAGCGGCCCATGTAGGCGGCCGAGCGGTCCACCTTGGACGGGTCTTTGCCGGAGAAGGCCCCGCCGCCGTGCCGGCCCATGCCGCCGTAGGTGTCCACGATGATCTTGCGGCCGGTCAACCCGGTGTCGCCCTGGGGGCCGCCGATGACGAAGCGGCCGGTGGGGTTGATGAGGAACTCGGTCTTGGCCGTGAGCAGTTCGGCGGGGAGCTCGGCGCGGATGACCTCGGAGATGATGAAGTCTCGGATGGTGTCGTTGTCCACGTCGGCGGCGTGCTGGGTGGAGATGACGACGTTGGAGATGCCGACGGGGCGACCGTTCTCGTAGATGACGCTGACCTGACTCTTCGCGTCGGGCCGCAGCCAGGCCACCTTGCCGGACTTGCGGATGCGCGTGAGGGCGCGGCCGAGGCGGTGGGCGAACATGACCGGGGCGGGCATCAGCTCGGGCGTCTCGTCGCAGGCGTAGCCGAACATGAGCCCCTGGTCGCCGGCGCCCTGTTCGGCGTGGCCCTTGCCCTCCGCCGCGGCCTCGTCCACGCCCTGGGCGATGTCGGCGGACTGCGCGGTGAGGATGTTCTGGACGAAGATGCGGTCGTGGTGGAAAACGTCGTCGTCGTGGACGTAACCGATCTCCTTGACCGCGTCGCGGACGAGCTGGACGTAGTCGAGCTGCGCCTTGGTCGTGATCTCGCCGCCGACGATGGCGATGTTGCTCTTGACGTAGGTTTCGCAGGCCACGCGGCTCTTCGGGTCCTGCGCGAGGCAGGCGTCGAGCACGGCGTCGGAGATGGTGTCGGCGACCTTGTCGGGGTGACCTTCACCGACGGATTCGGAGGAGAAAATGTAGCGGCGGGAGTTGGCCATAATGGGAAAGGCGGAAGGCGGGCGGGTGACGGACGGGCGAAGGGATTAGCCGGGCGGGCGGGCGGCGCAAGTTTTTTATGAACGAATCATGATAGCTTGATGCATCGCCGGCGTTCGCCGGGAAATTCGAAATCCGAAGCACGAAATTCGAGGGAATCGGAATTAAAGGTCAGAAACCTTTGAAAATTGGGAAAGCATCGTGCCGGTGGCTTCTCCCGTTTTGCCTAGTTTCAGAAATTTGGTTCTGGTGGTTTGAATTTCGGGCTTCGGGTTTCGGATTTCCTCTCTTCATGTCTTCTCCTCCCTCCATCGTCCAAGCCCTGCGCCTGTTGGCCGACTCCACGCGGCTGCGGTTGTTGCTCCTGCTGGATGGGTCGGAGTTGACCGTCGCGGAGGTCCAGGAAATCCTCGGGATGGGGCAGTCGCGGATTTCCGCGCACCTGGCGCAGCTCAAGCGCGCGGGGCTGGTGCGGGACCGGC
>CAXTFX010000304.1:0-5808 GCA_964243185.1 uncultured Chthoniobacterales bacterium | reverse complement strand
TCGGGCAGCGAGTATTCCCGGAACGGGTCGCCGCCGCGGGACTGGATCAGCTCGCAGCGGGCCTCCGTCGCGGGGGAATCCGGCGGCTGGAAGGGGAGCTGGGTGATGATGACGTTGCTCAACGCCTCCCCCGGCACGTCCACGCCGCTCCAGAAGCTCTCGGTGCCGAAGAGCACAGAGTGCGTGTCGGCCTTGAAGTCCTCCAGCATCCGCCGCCGGCTCAGGCCCTCGCCCTGCACGAACAGCGTCCAGCCGCGTCCGCGGAAGAACTCCCGCATCCGCGCGGCGAGCGCCGTCATCAACCGGTAGTTCGTAAACAGCACGAAGGCGCGGCCCGCGCTCAGGTCCAGGTAGCGCTCGACCTCCCGCACCAGCGCGTCCTCGTAGCCCGGCGCCCGGGCCTCGGGCATCCGGGCGGCGACGTGGACGGTCATCTGCCGGGCAAAATCGAACGGGCTGCCGATCTGCACGGCGTCCACGTGCGCGCCCGTGGCCCCGACGCGCTCGCGGAAATATCCCAGGTCCCCGCCCCGGCCGACGGCCAGCGTCGCGGAGGCCATGACGACGCTGCGGTCCTCGCGGAATAGGATCGGGCCGAGGAGCTCGGAAACGTCCACCGGCGCGGCGTTGAGGGAGTGGAACGCCTCGGTCTTGCCCGTTTTTTCCACCCAATAAACGTAGCCGTCGTTGGTCTGGTTGAGGAACGCGCCGACGCCCTCGCGCGCCCCGTCCAGGCGTCGGGCCACGTCCGCCAGTTCGGCGCGGGTGGGGTCGTCTTCCAGCTTCGCGGCGGCCTCGGCGGCCAGCCCGCACAGGTCCGCCAGCGCCGGGCCGAGGGTGTCGGGCACCAGTTCCGGCTCGCGCACGCGCGCCTCGCGGCCCCCGCGCCGGAAGTCCGCCGCGGCGCCGACGCGGGCGAAGAACGTTTCCACGGCCTCCAGCAACTCCGTCGTGCGCCGGATGCCGGCGGCGTGGCGCAGGACGTTCCAGAGCCCCTTCTTGGTGCGGGGGTTGTAGAGCCGCAGCAGCGTGGCCCGCAGGCCGAATTGGCTGACGCCCAGCCCGAGCTGCCGGGCGGCGACGGCCTCGACCGTGTGCGCCTCGTCGAAGATGGCGAAGTCGTCGTCGAACAGGAACCCCTCCGGCCGGTGGTCGTCCTTGTCGTCCGCCGCGTTCTCCTCCCCGGCCAGGGTGGCGGCGAGCAACGTGAAGAACAGCGCGTGGTTGAGGACGACGACGTCCGCCGCCGCGACCTTGCGCCGGGCGTTCTGGTAGAAGCAGCCGCTGTCGGCCGTGCAGGTTTTGGGCGTGCAGACGTGCGCCTCCGAGCAGACCTGGCTCCAGACGTGCGCGGAGGGTTCCCGCGGCAGGTCGGACAGGGAACCCTCGCGGGTTTTCATGCTCCACAGCGCGATGGACTCCAACTCGGATTGCTCCGGGCCGGTGAACAGCTCCCCGGTCTGCATCCGCGCCCGGCTCAGGCGGCGCGGGCAAAGGTAGTTCTGCCGACCCTTGAACAGCGCGGCCTCGAAGGCGTCCGGCAGGAGCTTTTGCAGGATGGGGAGGTCCTTGTAGATGAGTTGTTCCTGGAGGTTGATGGTGTGCGTGGACACCAGGGCCTTGCGCTTGTTTTCCAGGGCGAACATCACCGCCGGGGCCAGGTAGCCCAGGGACTTCCCCACCCCCGTGCCCGCCTCCGCGACGAGGTGGCGCCCGCCGGCCAAGGCCTTGGCGACCGCGACGGCAAGCTGCTGCTGTTCCGGGCGGAACTCGAAGTTCTTGGCTTTGGACATCAGCCCATCCGAGGCGAAGACGTTTTCAACGCGGGAAACCAGCGGGGAGTCGTCGGCAAAGGTGCGGCGGAGGGCGATCATGGGGAAGCCACGGCGGGTCGCGCAATATAACGTCAACCCCGCGTCCGCGTCAGCCCTGCCCGGACCGGACGACCTTTTTTCGATCCCGTCTCTGACCACGAAGCGTCGTGGCAGAATCGTCGGCGGTGGTGCCCCGGTGGACCGGGGGGCGCTCCCGGACCGGTGACGAAACCGGCGCTGAATCATTTTCGTGGAAAGCTGCTCGCATGATTCGCGCGAATTTTGTGGAATGCCCAGCGCAAGCTCGAGCGCCACGAAAATCAATCCCCTTCAGAAAGTCTCCCGGCGGGTAGTTACCCTGCTGTCAGCCGCCGCGTTGTTTCCGGGCTTCGCGCGGTCCGCGCCCGCCCCGGCCATCGCCTCCCCGGATGGGATGCCACTGCTCCCGCCCGGCACGGGACCGGTTCCGGCCCACGTCGTCACCGCCGCCCCGCCGCTGCCGGTGGGCGGCTTGCGACCGCCGATCAAGCCAGACCTCCGCGGGCCGAGGAAGCCGCGGGAGTTGCCCGAGAAGCCGACCCACGCCGTCGTCGGGCCGGGGATGTTACAGGATGCAGTGCGGGTGAAGTTCAAGAACGGGTTGAAACTGCGGGTGCAGAACGGACGCTTGGCGAACCTCCAACCGGAAACCGAGGCCGCACCCACAGTTCCAACCAAGAGCGGGGCGCAATCCACCGGTTCGTCAGCCGTGGTCGTGCCTACGACCGTTGCCGCGCAGTTGACAATGCTGCCCGCAGGAACGTGGCGTGGCTTGCCCGGTTGTAGCCCGGAGGAATTTGACGCGGCGAGAGTGGAGGGGGAGACCGCGGGCAATGAAGAGTTGGCCGATCTTAACCTCTACTTCACGTTGGCTCTGCCCAGCCCATCGGAGGTTTCAAACGCGATTGATCGCCTCAACGCTCTGGACATTGTCGAATATGCCGCGCCAGTGCCTGCCTTCTATCCTCCGGCGGACGTGCGTGATTCCCAAGCCAAGCAAATCTACCTGCGGGGTGTCGCCCTGGGAGGCACCGGGGCCAAGTGGGTTTGGAAGAGCCTTAATCTGCCAGACGGGATTCACGGAGAGGGAATCCAGGTCTGCGACGTGGAGTATGGGTTTGATAATCATCATCATGATCTTCCCCCGGTGACGGTCATCAACCGGAACTGGAAGGATCGCACTGAACTTGTAGATCACGGCACGGCCGCATTGGGGGTTTTATTCGTGTAACGCGATCAGCTCGGTGGCACGGGGATGGCCTACGCGGCTCAACCTTATTTCAGTTCGCAACACCACGGGCACCAACCAAGCGATTGCCGCCAGCAACGAGGACGTCAACCAATTCCACATTGGACCGATGCCTAACCTCAAACGGATGCTTGGCGGCCTGAAGCCCCCGGCGGATTACAACCAGGACCATCACACCGACATCGTCTGGCGCAACTTCGCCTCCGGCGCGAACGCCGTCTGGCTGATGAACGGCACGACCATCAGCGCCGGGGTCGGCGTCACCGGCGTCGCCGACCCTAACTGGCGTATCGTGAGCACCGAGGATTTTGAAGATGACGGCAACAACGACCTGCTCTGGTCGAACACCGTCACCGGCGAAGTCACCATCTGGCAGATGAACGGCACGAATTTCGTCGGCGCGATGGGCCTCCCAACGGTCGGTCCGGCCTGGCGGGTGGAGGCCACCGGCGATATGGACGGCGACGGGCTGCCCGACATCCTCTGGCGCCACTCGCAAACCGGGCAGAATGCCCTCTGGCTCCTGAACGGCGGCCAGATCGTCAGCGGAGTGATGCTGCCCACGGTGGCCGACCTGAACTGGCACATGGTCGGCACGGGTGACTTCACCGGCGACGGCAAGCTGGACCTCCTCTGGCGCAACGCCGCCACCGGGCAGATGGACGTCTGGACGATGGACGGGGCGACCGTGCCGGCCATCAACACCATCAACAACGTGGACCCCGTCTGGCAGGTGTGCGGCACCGGCGATTATAACCAGGATGGCAAGGTGGACATCCTGTGGCGCAACAGCCAGACCGGCGAGGTTGACCTCTGGTTCATGGGCGGCTTCAACGTCATCGGAGTTAATCATGACGCCTACGTCGTCCCCGACCTGAATTGGAATATTCAGGGTCCACGTTGATGGACGCTCACGCCTTCAAAATCAATCCAACTTATGGGCGTCTCGACTTCCCTTCTCAGCCGGTCGGCCACCTTGGTTTACCGCTCTGCCCGGAACTTCCGCGGGCGGCTTGCTTGCCTGGCACTCGCTCTGACCGGCGCCTGCTCCGTTCAAGTGCAGACCACCCCTTCACCCCTGAGCCTCCGCTACGACTTTGGCGCGGGCGACGCCCAAGGCTGAGAGGCCGGCCGCGCCGGCTACCCGGCCGACCCGGCGCGGGCAGCGATCTATCCCTTCGCCGCCGGCCCAGGACCGCTGCCCGTCGAGTTGGATCGCCCCGGTCAGCAAGGTTACTTCCTGGGAGGAAGCGCCCCGGCGGGGCGGTCGGCTCTGTTTCTCAAACGCCGCGTTACCGGCCTGCGTGCAGGAGCCTTCTACCAAGTGCGTTTCGCGGTAAAGTTGGCCTCCAACCTGGGCTTTCCAGGACGGGCCATCCTCCCGGAGAGTAGTTCGCCCGTTGTGAGTGCGGGCGTGTTCGCGAGCGAGCCGACCGTCACGCGGCCAACCACCGGCACTTTCAATCTCCGCCCCGCGTTTGATCTCGACGTCAACCCCCGGCCGGAGATTGACCTGGTTACGGGTAGGCGTCCCGGCGGGGCGGGCGCGAATCTCGGCAGCCCGTCGGTCGGCCCCGATCCGGGCACCGGGGTAGGGGTGGAGACGGTGCCCTACGAGTTCAAGCGCCTGGACAACGCGGACCGCCCCGTCCTGGTTCGCGCCGACGCGGAGGGCGGGGCTTGGGCGCTGGTGAGCTTCGACACCGACACGATCGCCTATTCTCCGACGCAGGCCCTCTACTTCAGTCTGATCAAGCTGACCTTCTCACCCGTGCCGGCGGCGGAGGCGCCGACGGCGGCGGCGGCCGTTACCTTTCTCTCGACCGACGGGCCAGCCAGGCTGCTCGTCTCCTTGGAGGTCATCAACCAGACGGCCGCCCCCTTGGTTTACCCGTTACCCACTGGCACGAAGCTCAAGCTGGTCGTGCGCGATGGATCGGCACGCCGGATCTACAGCGCCGTCACGCCGGTCGCCAACGTTAACGAGGTCAACCTCCTGCCTGGGGAATGGTTCAGCTTCCACGCGGAATGGGATTCCTCCGGTGGCGCCTTGGCTGCGGCACAAACCTACTCGGCGACGGTGCGGCTGACCGGCACGGACCTGCGCGGGGAAGCCGCCTTCACGGTCGCCCCGGACGAGGAATGATCCGGGAGGACCTGGAGCCCTCAGGCGTGCCCAGCGGACCGTCCAGGGAAGAATGCCTTCCGGGCACCCCGCCCCGCAACGTGACCCAGACGGAGCAACCGCCACTTTCGCCGGCAGCCGAACGGGTCTATCTCCTGCTGCCCCCATGCGCCTGCTCGACCGCCATCTCCTGCGTTCCTTCCTGCTGCCGTTTACCTACTGCGAGTTGGGGTTTTTCTCGGTGTGGCTGATCTTCGACCTGTCCACCAACGTCAACGACTTCATCGAGGCGCGCGTCTCGCCGCTGGCCATCCTCGGGTTCTACCTGGGCCAGGCCCCGGCCATCCTGGTGTTGACGCTGCCCGTGGGGCTCCTGCTGGCCCTGCTCTACTCGCTGTCCCGGTTGAGCCAGGCCAACGAGATCATCTCCATGCTCGGCGCGGGGGTGTCGCTCGGGCGCGTGCTGGGACCGTTCTTCGCCGTGGGCATCCTGATTTCCCTCGGCAGCACCGCCTTGAACTACCGCCTGGCCCCGGAGGCGGAGGCGCGGCGGGAGCGGGAGCTGGCCGAGCTCCAGAACG
>CAXTFX010000303.1:1961-5812 GCA_964243185.1 uncultured Chthoniobacterales bacterium | reverse complement strand
GTAGAGCACCTCCCTGACACGGAGGGGGTCACAGGTTCGAACCCTGTATCGCGCACCATTTTCCTATCTCTGAGTGAGTTATAGGGAATTTGGCCCTGCTGAATTCGGAAGGTCATAACGCTAGGTCATAACATAACGCCGACAAACGCTGATCACGCCGAGGTGGGATGGTCCCCTTGGCAGAGCGCCGGCTCAGCGGTTAATGGGGAGGGCGGCTTCGTCCACGCGCGGGATGGCCAAAAGGCGGTAGGCTACCCAGTCCTGGTAGGCAAAGGACAAATCGGCGCCCACACGGGCGCTGAGTAAGCGATGCGCACAGCTTTCATTTGCCCACAAGTTGCGCGGCCGAGTTGCACGCCCATCTCGATGTCCACGAGCCGGCCGAGGCCGCGCCACAGGACCATGGAGCCGGGTGGCGGGTCCTTGGCGCGCCAGATGATCCACCCGGTTCCTTGAGGGCGGCGCGCTACGCGGAGGAACAGCCCTTTGGCGAACGTGGTGACCAACAAACAGGAGATTGCCGACGCACCGCTGGACTCGCCCACGACGACGGTCACGTCGCCGGGATCGCCGCTGAAGGCCGCGATGTTGTCGCGCACCTAGCCCAGCGTCGCCACTTGGTCGTGGAAGCCGAAGCTGACCGCCTCGGCCATTTCCTCCGAGAGCAGGCCGAAGTGGATGAGGTCGAGCACGCCCGGTCGGTAGCTGAAGCAAACGACCACAACGTCGGCACACGGCTGGCCCGGCACCGCGCCGTTACGGGGGGGCTGGACTGCGCGGGCTCGCCCTACGTTCTGGGATTAGGCCAGCCTCTTGTGCATGGCCCAGTCGTCCACGCCGAGCACCCTCAGAGTCGGGGGCGGGCAGAGCGGCACGGCGCTGGTGGTTATAGCCAGGACGTGCGCGAGCCGGCGACCCGCCTCAGCGCTGAGGGCCACCGCCACGGCGGTCTGCGCAGTGGCTGCTCGCCGGGCGCGTTGGGGCGATCAGGTCGGGCAAGCGTTCGGCAAACGTGTGCCGAGTGGAAGCCCGCGTTGCGGCAGAAGAACCGGCGCAGTTGCAGGGTGAGACCCACCTCAACCCCGGCGACGGGCAAGTCGGCAGGACGGCGTTCGCAGCGGGTGTGGACGGCTCGGCTGAGTGCGTCGAGGTCGGCGTTCTCGTCGTCCTCCATTCCGATGCCGTTCACGCGGGCAGGTCGCACAACGCTTCGAGCGCCCGCACCGTTTCCGGGCGGGTGGCGCACAGGACGAGGGCCGTTCGCGCGTTTGCCTCCCGCTTCTCCTGGTGGTTGAGGCCGCTCCCCTTCTCGGCCCGGAAGATCATCTCCGCGACGCTGTAGGTGAGCCAGTCGGCGGGACGCGCGACCACGGGGAGACCCAAGGTCTGTTCGAGGGTTCGGATCTGGGCGGGGTTGGTCGTGCAGTCGATCAGCAGCGTGCGGATGCCCCGGTCCGTGTTCATGGCCTCGAAGGCCAAGCCGTCGGCGGCCTCCAGAGATGCCTGACGCAGGCCCTCCAGGAAGGTAGCGCCCCACTTGGCCCAGATGATAGGGGCGATGGTGGCGAGTTCCAACATGACCAAAGGTAGCGGGTCTTGGGCACCTTCAAGAAACTGCTCCCGGACGGCCGGGTCACCATTCTCGACGTGATCCCCAACGAAGCACCTCGCGTCCCCGGAGCTTCGGCGTGAGCACGAGCATTACCCCTACATATGGCTAAATCTTGCGAGTTATCAAATTGTAAGCACTATCAGTCGTGTGTCTGCCGGTGACCACGCATCCTCGGTGAAGTGTTTGGCCAGCCTGTTCCGGGCTGACCAACGCACCCGCCCGATTTTGCTCCTCGGGGCAGGAGCCTCGTTCCGCTCCGGGGTGCCGTTGGCCGGTGCCTTGGTGGTGCAGATCATGCGTTTGGCGTATGCCGTTCACCGTTACGGGAACGAGTCCGCCGTGAGCCGGGTGACGGTCAGCGACTGGAAGCCCATGCTGGAGGCTCAGCCCTGGTTCATCCCAGGCGATGACCGGCAGGCCGACAACTATCCCTTCGCCGCACACCAGTTCCTCAAACCCGAGAGCCGCCGCAAGAAGTTCTTCGTGGACGCCATCAACATGGCCAAGGAGCCCAGCCAAGGCTACCGGGACTTGGCCGACATCATGCGCCGTCGGCTTTGCTGGACGGTCCTGACCACCAACTTCGACGCGCTGCTCCATCAGGCGCTGCTCCCCCTCCAAGCGCGCTTTCGGGAGATCTACGAGATCAACCGGGCGGAGGGTGACCTCGACCAGTTCAGCGTTTATAACCAGTGCCAGATTGTTTACCTGCACGGCGCCGTCGAACTCTACCGGGATCGCAACCTGCCTGAGGAGACCCAAAAACTGGACTCCAGGCTCGCGGCCAAGCTCTGGCCTCTGCTCGCTGAAGCGCCATTGATCGTGGTTGGCTACCGGGGCGCCGAGCCGTCGGTGGTGGAGCATCTACTCGGGGGAGGGGTCAAGGCGGCCGATCACTTCCGCCACGGCATCTACTGGTGTCAACGTGGCCACGAGGACCCGCACCCAAATGTGATGGCTTTGCGGGACAGGCTCGGCCCTAACTTTCAGTTGTTGAACATCGCCGGGTTCGATGAACTGCTCGGGGACCTCAATGCCGAGCTTATCGAGGAGGCAATTGATGTCACCGAGCAGCGAGGGGCGAACCTTGCCGGACCTGCCTGGGATGCGCGGCCCGTTGAGGATGCCACCCTTGATGAGTTGGATTTGGACGCGGCTCTGGTGGTCCTGCAAAGATATTGCGAGCGCCTCAAACTGCCGCCCGTTGACTCTTCAAACCGGGAAGCCCGTCTGTTGGATCTGTGGCTGGTCTGCCGCCAGGATGGACGGCTGGTGCCCACCCGCGGCGGCTTGCTGTTGTTCGGCAAGAACTCGCAAGCCCGGTTCCCGCACGCGGTGGTGACCCTGACCACCAAGCAGAAGAACCGCCAGGTATATTCCGGCAACCTGTTCCAGCAGTTCGAGTCCTTGCGCACACGCCTCGGCGACGTCAGCGTCAACCCGGTCCTCCGGCTCAAGAACGATGCCGGTTCCGAGGACAAGACGGCCTATGCCCCTCGCGCTCTGACCGAGTTGCTGGCCAACCTGCTCGTTCACCGCGACTATGAAGCCGGCGGGTTTGCCGAGGTCGAGCACGAACCCGGCGAGAGACTGCGCTTTCGCAACCCTGGCGGACTGCTCCCCCGGCTCCGGGCGAAGTTGAAGCCCGGCGCGGACGGCCGCTTCTCGCCCATCCGGGGTGAGAGCGAGTTGCGCAATCCAACCCTGGCCGACCTGTTCTTCGGTTACGGACCTCTGGACAAGGAGGGAACGGGCCTGCCGGACGTGCGTGAACTCATGCCCCAGCACGGCGGCAGCGCGGAGTTTACCTGCGCGCCGGACAACGGATCGTTGACCGCAACCCTCTTCCAGGCCGTCCAGCAGGCACCCCGGATCAACGTGGCGATGCGCCGCCAAGTCGAGACGGAGGTCTTCACGACCAACCTGCTGCCCTTCCGAGTCCTACCTTCGCGGGTTTACTTCCTGCCGCGAAAGGACGGCCCACACGACTTAGTCAACTTCGCCTCCCGGGAGGAGATCGAGAGCACCGGGATTTGCCTCTCCCACGCCGGCGTGATCCTCTCCTTTGGCGACTTCAACCGGATGCCCGCTTTCGCGCAACGCATCGGCGACCTCGGCCTGATGTCGGACGTGAGCCTGGCAGAGTTTCTGGCGGACCCTGACCGGCGCAACCTGTTCGTCCGCTTGCTGGGCAAGCACTGGCAGTTCTACCTGCGGAGCTTCCGGGACGACGGTGTGT
>CAXTFX010000303.1:0-1951 GCA_964243185.1 uncultured Chthoniobacterales bacterium | reverse complement strand
GGAGGAAGCCAAGGCCAAGCGCGCCTACTTTGGACTGGTCACGAGCACCGCTAATCGGATCTACTACCGCTCGCGCTTGGACCGCAGGATTTCCCGCGAGGTCGTCAAACTACGGGGCAGCGACGAGCGGCCCGAATACGAGAACGAGGGTTGCCATTGGCGGGTAGAGCAGATGAGCGGGGCGTGGGCCATCCAGCTCAAGCCAACTTACGTCTTCACCGGACGCGACGGTCGCACCCCACTTCCACCGACCTCCCAGGGTAGGCGTGCAACCCGCCGCTTTAAGTTCGACCGCAATAAGATGGTCGAGGATGATCTGACCTTCTGGAGCCGTTATCTCGGACTCGGCAACTCCGTGATCAACCTGGGGCGCGGCTTCGGCGACGACCTGCTTCTCGGCACCGAATACGTCTCCGCCGAGGTTCCTTGCACCGAGGAGGCAGTTCCCCCGTTACTATGAACATCCGCGTCACCGACCTTGGCGAACCCCGGCTGGAGTTCGGTCGCGGTCAGCTCGGAGCCAGTCCCAAGGATCTGCTCCCGGTTGCCGGTCCCTTCCTGCCGTCGCCACGCGCTCCGGGCACGGCGATCCGTCTCGGCCTGGTCTCCCTTCCCGCCGAGGTGGAACCCATTCATCGGTGGTTTGACCGGCTTCGTCACCTCATCGTCAGCGAGGAGAGCAATGCGTTGCGCTACCCGCCCTTTCCAGGCACCCGGGGCGTAATCGGGGAGGACTTTGCCATCGACCCGCGCGCCACGGTGAGGTTGCGGCCCCAGGAATACCACTTGGCGTTGGCCCGGTCCGGTGCCGAGCGCTTCAACGGCCTGCTCGACCTCTACGCCGAGGCCGTCGCCTCGCTTTGCACCGACTATAAGCCCGAGTGCATCCTGGTGCAGTTTCCCGAAGAGGTGGCCGAGCTGCGGATCGAGAACCCGGCCCTCTCCTTCGAGCAGAAGCAGGCGCTCCGGCAGATGAAGGCCGAGGAGGAATCCGACCAGCTCTCCCTCTTCGGCGCCGGCGCGGAGGCCCGGCGCGACGTGGAGGACTTGGTCCCCCTGTCCGACGAACTCCTGTCCCGCAACTTCCATCGGGCGCTCAAGGCCCGTTGCATGATGCTGCGGCACAACGCGGTCCCCATCCAGGTGCTCCGCCGTCAGACCTACGTCACGGAGGAGGCCAAGCAGAGCGACGCCACCCGGGCCTGGAACCTGACCACGGGCCTCTACTACAAGACCGGTCACATCCCGTGGCGGCCGGCCGATCTTCCAGCCGGCGTGTGCTTTGCCGGTGTCAGCTTCCATCACCTCAAGAAGCGCGGCGGCGACCTGCTCTATTCCAGCGTCGCGCACGCGTTCTCCAACGACCTTGAGCCGTTCATCCTCAAGGGCGACACCATCCCGCACAGCCAGACCCGCAACAAACATCCCTTCCTGACCGAGGAACAGGCCGGGAACATCGTCCGGCGCTTGGTCTCTGGCTACGAGCGACGCACGGGCAGCCCGCCCACCCGCATCGTCATCCATAAAACCTCCCACTACCAGCCGGAGGAGGAACGCGGGTTCCGGCGCGGCGCCCTCGACGTGGTAGCCGGCGTGCACCTGGTGTGGCTGACCCCCACTGGCTTCCGTTTGGTGCGTCGCGGGATGCAGGAGCCGCGTCGCGGCACGCTCTGCCAGGTCGGCGAGGACCGGAACTTCCTCTTCACCACCGGGTATGTTCCCTGGTGGGCGGAATACCCCGGCCCGCACATTCCCGCTCCGCTGGAGATCGGAGCCGACGACGTGGCCGCGCGCGCGCACGAGGTCCTCTCCCTGTCCAAGATGAACTGGAACAGCGCCGACGGAATCGGGCGTCTGCCGATCACCCTGTCCTTCGCCCGGCGGGTCGGCATGATCATGACGGAGTTGGACGAGGATGCGGAACCGAACCCTTCCTAACGCTGCTATATGT
>CAXTFX010000302.1:0-5842 GCA_964243185.1 uncultured Chthoniobacterales bacterium | reverse complement strand
CGGAAACCCTGACCCTACGCGGCCCGCAAACCCAGGTCGTGGACCTCGGCGGGCGCACCGTTGTTCCCGGCCTCAACGACAGCCACCTCCACCTCATCCGCGGCGGCCTGTCCTACAACCTGGAACTGCGCTGGGACGGCGTGCCCAGCCTCGCCGACGCCCTGCGCCTGCTGCGCGCCCAGGCCGCGCGCACGCCCGCCCCGCAGTGGGTGCGCGTGGTCGGCAGTTGGAGCGAGTTCCAGTTCGCCGAGCGGCGGATGCCCACCCTGGAGGAGATCAACGCCGCCGCGCCCGATACGCCCGTTTTCATCCTGCACCTCTACTGCCGCGCGCTGTTGAACCGCGCCGCCCTCCGGGCCTGCGGTTACACCAAAGACACGCCCAACCCGCCCGGCGGCGAGATCCAGCGCGACAAACAGGGCCACCCCACCGGGATGCTCCTCGCCCGGCCCAACGCCACCCTCCTCTACGCCGCCCTGGCCGCCGGCCCGAAGCTGCCACCGGAATTTCAGGCCAACTCCACCCGCCAGTTCATGCGCGAACTCAACCGGCTCGGGGTGACGAGCTGCTGCGACGCGGGCGGCGGCTTCCAGCGTTTCCCGGAGGACTACGAGGTCATCCGCGAATTGCACCGGCGCGGGGAAATGACCGTGCGGATCGCCTACAACCTGTTCACCCAGAACCCGAAGAAGGAACGCGAGGACTTCGCCCGCTGGATCAGGACCACCAAACCCGGCGAGGGCGACGACTTCCTCCGCCACAACGGCGCCGGCGAGATGCTGACCTACTCGGCGGCCGACTTCGAGGATTTCCTGGAGCCGCGCCCCGACCTGCCGCCGACGCTGGAGGGCGAGTTGCACGACGTCGTCCTGCTCCTGGCCGCCAACCGCTGGCCCTTCCGGCTGCACGCCACCTACGACGAGAGCATCAGCCGCTTCCTCAACGTTTTCGAGGACGTCCACCGCGAGGCGCCGCTCACCGGCCTGAACTGGTTTTTGGACCACTGCGAGACCATCAGCGACCGCAACCTGGAGCGGGTCCGCGCGCTCGGCGGCGGCATCGCCGTGCAGCACCGCATGGCCTTCCAGGGCGAATACTTCGTGGATCGCTACGGCCGCCAAGCCGCCGAGAGAACGCCTCCCATCCGCCGGATGCTCGACCTCGGCATCCCGGTCGGCGCGGGCACGGACGCCACGCGCGTGGCTTCCTACAACCCGTTCGTGAGCCTTTACTGGATGGTCAGCGGCCGAACGTGCGGCGGGCTGGAACTCTACCTGGAGAACAACCGGCTCTCCCGCGCCGAGGGCCTGCGCCTCTACACGGCCGGCAGCGCGTGGTTCTCCACCGAGGCGGGCAAAAAGGGCGCCATCGCCCCCGGCCAACTCGCCGATTTCGCGGTGCTCTCGGCCGACTATTTTGAGGTGCCGGAGGAGGAGATTCCCCGACTGGAATCCGTCCTGACCGTCGTGGGCGGCAAACCCGTTTACGGCGCGGCGGAGTTCGCCGACCTCGCCCCGCCCGCGCTGCCGGTCCTGCCGGAGTGGTCCCCCGTGGCGGAGTTCGGCGGCGCCCACCGCTTCGCCCTCCCGCCCGCCCCGGCCCACGCGCACGCCTGCTGCGGGGGCGCCCACGGGGCCGCCGCCGTGCGGGCGACCCTGGACCGGATGACCCGGCACGCCCGCGCCGGCCTCGGCTTCTGGGGGGCGGGCTGCGATTGTTTCGCCTTCTAAACTCCCCATGAACCCACCGCCCCCGCTCGCCGGCCTGCACCACGTCACCGCCATCTGCTCAAGCGCCCAGGCCAACGTGGACTTCTACGCCGGGGTGCTCGGCCTGCGCCTGGTCAAGCGCACCGTCAACTTCGACGACCCCGGCACCTACCACCTCTACTACGGAGACAGCACGGGCAGCCCCGGCACGATCCTGACCTTCTTCGCCTGGCCGGGTGCCCGCCGCGGCCGGCGCGGCACGGGGCAGACGGACGCCGTCGCCTTCTCCGTGCCCATCGGCAGCTTCGACTACTGGACCGCGCGGCTGCGGGACGCCGCGAAAACCGTGGAATCGCGGCCCCGGCGTTTCGACGAGCGCGTGCTCGCCTTCTGCGACCCGGACGGGCTCTGCCTGGAGATGGTCGGCGCCCCCTCCCTGGAGCCCGGCGCCGTGGCGGCCGACACCCGCCCGCCCTGGAGCGGCGGCCCCGTGCCGGCCGTTCACGCCATCCGCGGGTTGCACTCGGCAACGATCTGGACGGAGGACCCGGCGCCGACCGCGGCGGTGCTCACCGGCACCCTCGGCTTCCGGCGGGTCGGGGAAGCGGGCGCGGAGGGCCGGCTCGCCTTCGCCACCGCGTCCGGGGACCCGGGCGGGTGGCTGGACCTGCTGCCCAAGGCCGGCGTGCCGTTGGCCGCGGGCGGGGCTGGCACCATCCACCACCTCGCCTGGCGCACCCCGGACGACGACGCCCAGGCGCGCTGGCGCGTCCACCTGACCGGGGCCGGCCGGGAGCCCTCCCCGGTGATGGACCGCGACTACTTTCGCTCCATCTACTTCCGGGAACCTGGCGGCGTGCTTTTGGAGATCGCCACGGACGGGCCGGGCTTCATCGTGGACGAGGTGGCGGAAACCCTCGGCCAATCCCTCAAACTGCCCGCGTGGCTGGAGGGTCAACGCCGGGTGGTCGAGGCGCGACTCCCGCCGTTGCGCCTGCCCGCCCGTTGAACATTCGCCGCGATTTCCTCGCGGCACCCCGCCAAACCATGAAAGCCCTCCGCTTCGAGCGCACCGGCAGCCTGGACGACCTGCACGTCGCCCAACTTGACACCCCGCAGCCCGCCCCTGGCGAGGCGCTGGTCCGCGTGGAGGCCGCGGCCATCAACCCGAGCGACGTCAAGAACGTGCTCGGCAAGATGGCTCGGACCGCCCTGCCGCGCACGCCGGGCCGGGACTTCGCCGGCGTAGTCGTCGCCGGCCCGCCCGAACTGGTTGGCCGCGAGGTGTTCGGCAGCGGCGGGGACCTCGGCTTCGGCCGCGATGGCACGCACGCGGAGTTCGTCGCCCTGCCCGCGGCGGCGCTCGTGTTCAAGCCGGCCACGTTGACCTTCGCGCAGGCCGCCGCTCTCGGCGTGGCGCACCTCACGGCTTGGGCCGCCCTGGTCAACGCCGGGGACCTGCAACCAGGCGAGACCGTGCTCATCACCGGGGTGACGGGCGCCGTCGGCGGCACGGCGGCGCGACTGGCCCGGTGGCGCGGGGCTGGGCGCGTGCTGGGCACGGTGCGCCGGGCCGCCGACCGCGCGGCCGACCTGCCCGTTGACGTTTTCCTCGACCTGGAAGCCAACCCCGATCTGCCCGCCGCGGTCCGGGCGGCTACCGGCGGCCGGGGGGTGGACGTGGTGCTCGATGTGGTCGGCGGGCCGCTCTTCGAGCCGTGCGTCCGGTCGCTGGCCCACCGCGGCCGGCACGTCGCCATCGCCTCGCCGGGCGACGGGCGGGTGTCCTTCAACCTGCGCGACTTCTACCACCGCGAAGCCCGGCTCCTCGGCGCGGACTCGCTCGCGTTGAGCCTGGAGGAAAGCGCCGGCATCCTGCGCGAACTGCTCCCGGGCATCGCGCGCGGCTGGTTTCGCGTGCCGGAGCTGGAAACCTGCGCGCTGGCGGAGGCCCCCGCCGCCTACCGCCGGGTTGAGGCGGGCGAGGCGGGCAAGAAGATCGTCATCCAACCCCAAATATGAAGGTCATCCCTCCCGTGCTGACGGGTCATCCCGGCTTCGGTCGGTGCCGCTCAGCCGCCAGAATCCTGCTCGTTCTCGGGGCGGCGGGGTTTGGCCCGGAGGCCCACGCGCAAGCGCCCGCGGCGGCAACCCCTCCGCCCACCGGCGTCGCGGCATTGTTCAACCCCGTCGGCGCCGCCCCCGAGCGCCCGCGGGAGGAGCCGCCCGCCTACATGATCCTGCGCTACGAGGAGGACTACGCCTACCTGCGCGACCCGGCCAAACGCACCGACCCCTTCGACCCGCTCAAGCTCATCGCCCTCAACGGCGCCAAGACGGTTTGCCTCTCCCTCGGCGGCGACGTGCGCCAGCGCTTCGAGCGCTACTCGGGCTTCGGCTTGGGCAACGGCAGCGTGGACGGCCGCGGCGACAGCTACTACCTCGCCCGTTACCTGCTCCACGCCGACCTGCACCTCGGCGAGGCCGTGCGGGTCTTCGCGCAGGTCAAAGCCAACACGGAGATCGGCCGGCGCGGCGGTCCCCGGCCCGGCGCGGACGAGGACCACTTCGACCTGCACCAGGCGTTCGTGGATTTCCGCATCCCCTTCGGCCGTGGGATGGGCGAACCGCCGCCTCCTGCTCCCGCTGCCAAGGAGGACCGAGCGGCCCCGCCCACTCCGCCCGCCCCACCCGCCGCCAGCCTGCTGGTGCGCCTGGGCCGCCAGGAACTCTCCTACGGCAGCGGCCGGCTGATCGACTTCCGGGAAGGCCCCAACGTGCGCCAGTCCTTCGACGCCGCCAAACTGGCCTACGCCGACCCCAAACTGAAGGTGGACGCCTTCTACGCCCGTCAGGTCGCCACCAACCACGGCGTGTTCGACGACGGCTACGACCTCCAACAGGCCCAGCTCTGGGGACTTTACTCCACGCTCAACCTGCCCGCCTCGCGCCGTCCGGGCGACCTGGCGCAGTTGGACCTTTACTACCTCGGCCTGGACCGCCAGAACGCCGTCTTCGACCAGCTCGCCACGCCCGCGCCGATGCCCGCGCCCGCGCACGAGACCCGCCACTCCCTCGGCGGCCGGCTCCACGGCAAGGTGTTTCCCCTGCTCGCCGGCACGCCCGCCGCCGGGGAACTCCATTACGACCTGGAGGGCGTTTACCAGTTCGGCCGCTTCGGCCCGGCGAACATCTCGGCGTGGACGGCCTCGGCCGACGTGGGCTGGTTCTTCCCGGACCTGCCCTTCGGCCCCAACCTGAGCCTGCGCGCCGACGTGGCCAGCGGCGACGCCAACCCGCGCGACGGCACGCTCAACACCTTCAACCCGCTCTTCCCCAAGGGCGTTTACTTCACCGAGCCAGGCTTGGTCGGCCCCAACAACCTGCTCGCCCTTCACCCCGTGCTCGACCTGCACCTGCACAAAGGGCTGGGCCTGGTTACGACCGTGGTGGCCTACTGGCGCCAGGACCGCAACGACGGCGTTTACAACCTCGGCGGCTTCCCCACCGTGCCCGGCCCCGGGGCGACGCCGGCGCCGGGCCAGCCGCTGAGCCGCGCCCGCTTCGTCGGCACGGAGGCCAACGCCTGGCTGGAATGGGGCGTCAACCGGCACGTCACCTTTGATGTGAGCTATTCGCACCTGTTCGCCGGGGATTTCCTCAAGGAAACGCCCTCGCCACGCGGCAGCAAGGGCTTCGACTACCTCGCCGCTTGGGTGAGCCTGACGTTCTGAGGCGTTGCCCACGGACCGGCAAACCTTCTCCCCCACGTGAAAACTTACCTCCTGTCTTTCTCGGCCGGACTGGCCGTCGGCATTCTTTACTACATCGTGCGCGTCAAATCTCCCGCGCCGCCCCTCGTCGCGCTCGTCGGTCTGTTGGGCATGGTCATCGGTGAGTTGCTCGTGCCGTGGTTGAAGCGCCTCTGGTAAGCCCATTTCCCTTCCGCGTGGTGAAAGCTCAAGGAGTTCAGGGAGTGTCCAGGACTGCCGGTGCCACCCGGCCCAAAACTGTGCGCTGGCGCCAGAAGCCGAGCGCCACCGCCGCCAGCGTCAGCCCCAGCCAGAGCGGCAGCCAGGGCAGCGTGCGCCCGAAGGTTTCCTCCGCGTCCCCGCCGCCATCCCGCAACGCCC
>CAXTFX010000301.1:0-5869 GCA_964243185.1 uncultured Chthoniobacterales bacterium | reverse complement strand
CAGATAGAATGCGGATGAAGCCCTGTCGCGGCGGTCTATGACCGCCGGGCCGCCCGGGCGGACGGGCTTCCAGATCGCCCGGTGGTCCCAGATTACCGCTAAGGTTGAGCCGGTTCGTCCGAGTTTCGTCTGTGACTAAGATTTCCTTGCTATTACGTCATGCGTGCCATTGAACTCGACGCGATCCTCAACGCGATGCTGCAAAGTTACGACGGCATCTCGGACCTGAACTTCTCCGTCGGCCGCCCGCTCCAGGTCGAAGCCTTCGGGCGCATGATGCCCATCCGGGTGGACCCGCCCATCGAGGCGCTGACGCCCTACCAGACGGAGCAGATCGCTCTCAACATCATCGGCAACAACCGCCGCTTGGTGAAGGAGCTCCTGGTGCACGGCTCGTGCGACTGTTCTTACCAGCTCGGCCAGGAAGCCCGCTTCCGCGTCAATATTTTCCGGCAGAAAAATCAATACGCCATCGTCATGCGCCGGTTGCAGACCGACGTGCCGACGTTGGAAACGCTGAACCTGCCGTCCATTTTCGAGAAGCTGTGCAAGGAAAAAACCGGCCTGATGCTCGTCACCGGGGCGACCGGCTCGGGCAAGACGACGACCCTGGCCGCCGTGTTGAACGAGATCAACGCCACGCAGGCCGTCCACATCATCACGCTGGAAGACCCGGTGGAGTTCGTGCACCCGCACCGCCTGGGGACGTTTAACCAGCGCGAACTGGGCGGGGACTTCTCCGCCTATCCGCAAGGGCTGCGTGCCGCGTTGCGTCAGGCCCCCAAGGTCATCCTCGTCGGCGAGATGCGCGACCGCGAAACCGTGGAGATCGCCCTCACGGCCGCGGAAACCGGGCACTTAGTGTTGAGCACCCTGCACACGATTGACGCCGGCCAATCCATCAACCGCATCATCGGCATGTTCGAGATGGAAGAAGAGAAGCAGGTGCGCCAACGCCTCGCGGACGTGCTGCGCTACGTCGTCTCCCAACGCCTCGCCCCGCGCGTGGGCGGAGGGCGGCAACTCATCATGGAAATCATGGGCAACTCCCTTCGCACCAAGGAGGCCATCGGCCTCGGGGAAGAGGAGGGCCGCACGTTCTACGACATCATCGAGGCCAGCGAAACCTTCGGCTGGGTCACCTTTGACCGATCCATCATCAACGCCTTCGAAGCCGACTTGTTGGACGCGGAAACCGCCATGCTCTTCGCCAGCAAGAAAGGCAAGATGACGCGCGAGCTGGACCTCATCAAGAAGAGCCGCGGTGACGTGCAAAAGCAGAACAGCGGGTTGCGGCTGGACCTGGCGTCCGCGGGCCGATTCTAACCTAAACAATGGTCGTGGCGGCCGTGATCGCCGGCCCGCACCCAAGCCAAACCTGGCGGTCATGGACCGCCGCGACAACTCCAGTCTATGAACAACGGCACCCAGCCCGATTTAGACAGCCGCTTTGACATCTTCGAGCCCGGGGATTTGACGGCGCTCGTCTGCGTGGAGCATCCCGAGATGCAGCACCAGATCGTCCAGCAGCTTACCAGCATGGACTACAAGCTCCACGTCGGGCTCTTCGCGGAAGACATCTCGCTGAAGTTGAAGACCCATGTCTATGACGTGGTCGTCATTGACGAGTGCTTCGGCGGTTGCCAGCTCTCCACCAACGCCGTGTTGTATGAGGCCACGCACCTGCCGGGCGCGCAGCGGCGGTTGCAATACTTCGTCCTCGTCGGGGACAGCGTGCAGACCAACGACGAGATGATGGCTTTCATCCTTTCGGTGGACCTGGTCGTCAACGCCTCGGACCTGGAAAATTTCAAGCCCGTCCTGCGGCGCGGCGCCGCCCGGCAGAAGGAGTTCTACCAGCCGTTTCTGGAGGCCTCCAAGGCGGCCGGCATGGTCTGATCCCCCGCGCTCCAGGCGTTGCTTTTTGGGGGCGCTCACGGCATGTTTCCCGCCGTGATGCGGGGGAGCCGAACGGCGGCGCGCTGGGTGCGATTTACGTGGGAGCTGGACCGGCTCCCGCCCACGCCCGTGCCCTTGCCACCCCCCTACGGCGTGCGGCTGGTCGCCGGGCGGGAAGACCGGGCGTCCGTTTGGAAGGTCGTCGCGGATTCCCTCGCCTTGGACTCGGCCTGGAACGAGACGTTCAGCGAGGTCCGTCCGATGCTCCAGGTGCAGACCGACGAAGTGTTCGACACCGGCCACGGCCACCGCCCGGAGGCCGCCTGCTTGGCGCTGACCCACGGCGCGCGCATCGTCGGGGTATCGGTTTTCACGCCCGAGGCGGAGGCGGGCAACCATCTCCTCACCGGCCCCTGCGTGTTCATGGAATACCGCAACCGCGGGCTGGGCACCTGCCTGCTCGACCGCACCCTGCGCGAGCTGCGGGAGGCCGGGCTCGCCCGCGCCCACGGGGTGACCAAGCGCGGGGCCGGGGCGGCCAAGTTCATCTATCCCAAGTTCGCCGGCCGCAGCGCGGATTTCGAGTTGGAGACGCTCTTGGCGGTGTCCTGATCCGATAAACCGCGGGGGCGGGATCGGGACGCGGGGACCGCCGGGCCGGCGGCCGGGGTTTCCTGACCACGCATCCCTTTTTTACCAACGTCGTGACCGACCCTTTCTTCTCCAAATACCAGACCGAAAACTTTTTCGACGAGATGTTCGCCGGTCCGGGCGAGCCCCGCCCGCACTACCGCGCGCTCCTGGAACGTTTCCAGGACATGAGCGCGCCGGAATTCGACCGCAAGCGCGCCCTGGCGGACAACTCCTTTCTCACGCAGGGCGTCACGTTCACGGTTTATAACGACGCGCAGGGCACGGAGCGCATCTTTCCCTTCGACCTGATCCCGCGGATCGTGCCCGCCGACGAGTGGGCCTATCTGGAACGGGGTTTGGAACAGCGCATCACGGCGCTGAACCTCTTCCTCAAGGACATCTACGGCGAGCAGCGCATCCTCAAGGAGAAGGTCATCCCGGCCGAATACGTCCTCTCCGCCGCGCACTACCGGCCGGAGTTCGTCGGCTTCAAGGTGCCGCGCGACATTTACATCCACGTTTGCGGCACGGACCTGATCCGCGACAAGGATGGACGCTACCTCGTCCTCGAAGATAACGGCCGCTGCCCGTCAGGCGTTTCCTACGTGCTGGAGAACCGGCAGGCGATGAAGCGCGTGTTCCCGCGTTTATTCGCCCGGTATTCCGTGCGCCCGGTGGATGACTACGCGCAGAATCTATCCAACGTGCTGCGTTACATCGCGCCGGGTGGAAAAACCGATCCCACGGTCGTTCTCCTGACGCCGGGAGTCTACAATTCCGCGTATTACGAACACTCGTTCCTCGCGCGTTCGATGGGCATCGAGATCGTCGAGGGCCGGGACCTTTTCGTCGAGAACGCGAAGGTGTTCATGCACACCACCAAAGGCGCGCGCCCGGTGGATGTCATCTACCGGCGCATTGACGACGACTTCCTGGACCCCAAGGTGTTCCGCCCGGACTCGATGCTCGGCGTGCCGGGCCTGGTGGAAGCCTACGCGAAGGGCAACGTCTCGTTGGCGAACAGCATCGGCACGGGCGTGGCGGACGACAAGGCGATGTATTATTTCGTCCCGCGCATGATCAAGTTTTACCTGCAACAGGACCCGATCCTGCCGAACGTGGAAACCTACCTCTCTAACGACGTGAGCGAGCGGGCCTACATCTTGGAGCACCTGTCCGAACTCGTCGTCAAGAGCGCGAACGAGAGCGGCGGCTACGGGATGCTCGTCGGCCCGCACGCGACCCGGGAGCAGATCGAGGAGTTCCGCCAGAAAATTCTCGACAACCCGCGCAACTTCGTCGCGCAACCCACCATCTCGTTGTCCCGCTCGCCGAGCTTCGCCGACGGGAGCATCGAGGGCCGTCACGTGGACCTGCGCCCCTACATCCTTTACGGGGAAAAGGTCACCATCCTGCCCGGCGGCCTGACGCGCGTGGCGTTGCGTAAGGGGTCCCTGGTGGTCAACTCCTCCCAGGGCGGTGGCAGCAAGGACACCTGGGTGGTGGATGAATAGGCCGGCGCGATTTCGCGTCCGTCACCGCCAGAGGGCAATCCGTGGGGTCCGCGCCACACGATTCCTCTGGTGCGCCCCCCGTCGTTGACGGGTTGCCCGACGTTCATCAACCCAATCCCTGTTAACCTCGCCCATGAAAATCCGATTCCTCCCCACGCTGTGTCTGACCGCCGCGTTCGCTCTTTCCGTGCCCGTCGGCGCCTTTGCCCAGGCGGCCGCGGCCACCGAGAAACCCGCCAAGAAGGAAGCCACCGCGAAGATGGACAAGGCCGCCGCGGGCGGCTTCACCGCGGCCGACAAGAAACTGATCAAGACCGCCGCCCAGAGCGACGAAACCGAGATCGGCATGGCCAAGATCGCGCTGTCCAAAACCGAGAACGCCGAGGTCAAAAAATATGCCCAGATGATGATTGACGACCACGGCAAGACGACCATGCAACTCAAGCCCATCGCCGACGCCGCGGGCGTGCCCAAGCCCGACCTCAAGGCGAAGGACAAGGCTACGGCCGCCAGGCTCGAAGCCCTCTCGGGCAGCAAGTTCGACGCGGCCTACATCCAGGCTAACGTGAAGGGCCACCAGGAGGCCGCCACCAAGATGAAGGCCCAGGCTCCGGCCGCCACCAACCCCGACCTGAAGGCCTTTGCCGCCGCGACCCTGCCCGTCGTGGAGCACCACGCCATGATGGCCCAGGAAATGGCCGCCAAGATGGGCGGCGCCGCCGCGAAGAAGGGCAGCCTGTAACCCGACCGCGTCTTTTGACGCCCCGAGACGCCCGACGGCCCGCCCGGACCGCCGGGCGCTTGTCGTTTTGCCCGGTGGATTCGCCCCGGGTCTCACTCTAAGCTCGGCCCCATGTTATCCCGTGTCGCCGATTGCCTTTACTGGATGAGCCGTTACGTCGAACGGGCCGAGAACAGCGCCCGGCTGCTCGACGTGAATTTCCAGCTCATGCTGGACTTCGACAACCTCCCGGAGTCCGTCGCTCGTCAGCACTGGCAACCGATCCTTTCGACGTTGGAGCACGAAGACCTGTTTCACCGCTCCTACCAGGAAGCGGACGCGGACAGCGTCGTCGAGTTCGTCGCGCTGTCGGAGAAGAACCCGAACTCCATTCTCTCCTGCCTTTCGCGCGCCCGGGAGAACGCCCGCGCCGTGCGCGAGCAAATTTCCTCCGAGATCTGGGAGCAGATCAACGCTCTCTACCTGTTCGTCCACTCGGAGGAGGCCCCGGCGCTGCTCCGCTCCAGCCCCTACCAGTTCTTCCGGCGCATCACCCAGGATTCGCAGCGCTTCATCGGGACGACGGACACCACGATGACCCACGGGGAAGGTTGGGATTTCGTGCAGATCGGCAAATTTCTCGAACGGGCCGACTGCACCTCCCGCATCCTGGACGTGAAGTATCACATCCTGCTGCCGGGCGGCGAGCGGGTTGGGGGCACGGTGGACACCGTGCAGTGGATGGCCGTGCTCCGCTCGCTTTCCTCCCTGGAGGCCTACCACAAGCTCTACCTCGGGGCCATCGCGCCGTGGAAGGTAGCGGAATTCCTGATCCTCCACGACCGCTTCCCCCGGAGCCTGCGCTACTGCGTCCACCGGCTCGACGCCGCCTTGCACCGGGTCAGCGAGGTGCCCGAGGATCGCTTCGGCTGCGAGGCCGAGCGGCTGTCCGGCCGGTTGCGGAGCGACCTGGACTACACCACCAGCGCGGAGATCTTCCAGCAGCACGGCCTCCACCAATACCTTGACCGTTTCCAGGGCCGTCTCCTGGAGATCGGTGAAGCCATGCACCGCGAATACTGCCAGGGCGGCTGGGTGAAGG
>CAXTFX010000300.1:0-5892 GCA_964243185.1 uncultured Chthoniobacterales bacterium | reverse complement strand
CGGGAGGACGGCGTGTGCGCCCCGCCGACCCGCGTGGTCAACCCCGCCGCCGCCGCTCCCACTCCCGGCGCCGGGCCGCGTCGGGACTACCGCTTCTTCCACGCCGAGGAGGCCGCTTTCCTCGAAGCCGCCGTCGCCCGGCTGATCCCCTCGGACCCGCGGCTGCCCGGCGCGCTCGACGCCGACGTGCCCACCTACATTGACCGCCTCTGCGGCTCGGCCTGGGGCAACGGCGAACAGCTCTACCGCACCGGCCCGTGGCAAAAGGGCACCAAGGCGCAGGGCTACCAGCTCCCGTTCACCCCGGCCGAGCTTTACCGCGTCGCCCTCGCGGCCGTCAACGCCGAGCACGCCGCGCGCGGCACGCCGTTCGCCCAGCTTCCCGGCGACGCGCAGGACGCCTACCTGCGCGAGTTGGAACACGGCGCGGACAAGGACCTCGGCGGGGTGCCGGGGGACGTGTTCTTCGGCCAACTCTGGGACCACACCATCGAGGGCTACTTCGCCGACCCCGTCCACGGCGGCAACCGCGGCATGGTCACCTGGCGCGCCCTGGGCTTCCCCGGCGCCTACGCCTCCTACTACGACGTCGTGGACCAGCACCAGATCGTCATCAACCGCCCGCCCATGTCCATCGCCGAGGGCGGCAGCGAGGGCCACGCGCACTGAAACCGATGGCCCGGACGCTCAAAGTAACGGACGCCGTCGTCGTCGGCATGGGCGCCGCCGGCACCATCCTGGCCTTGGAACTGGCGCGCGCCGGGCTGCGGGTCGTCGGCCTGGAGCGCGGTCGGGCGCGGGACACGGTGCCGGATTTCCAGAGTCCCGGCGTCCACGACGAGTTGAAGTATTCCGTGCGCCTGTTCAACATGCAGGACGCCGCGCGCGAGGCCGTCACGTTTCGCAACCATCCGGGCGAAACCGCCCTGCCCCTGCGCCGCTGGGGCGCGTTCCGGCCCGGCACGGGGCTGGGCGGCTCGGCGGCGCACTATAACGCCGTCCTTTACCGGCAGTCCGCCGCCGACTTCCGGCTGCGCTCGCACCTGACGGAACGCTACGGCGCCGGGTTCATCCCGGGCGAGCTGCCCATCCAGGACTGGGGCGTTTCCTACGACGAGCTGGAGCCGTTCTACGACCGCTTCGAGAAGGTTTACGGCGTCAGCGGCAAGGCGGGCAACCTGCGCGGCAAGCTCCAGCCCGGCGGCAGCCCCTTCGAGGCGCCGCGGTCGGACGAATACCCCAACCCGCCCATGAAGGAGCCGTTCCTGGGCCGGCTCTTCCGGGACGGGGTCACGAAGCTCGGCTACACGCCGTTCTTTGTGCCCTCCGGCTGCCTGTCGCGGCCCTATGTGAACCCGGAGGGAGCGCAGTTGGCCCCGTGCATGTTCTGCGGCTACTGCGCGCCGTATCTCTGCGAGCACTTCGCCAAGGCCACCCCGCAGACCACGGTCCTGCCGGCGTTGATGAAACAACCCGGCTTCGAGCTGCGAACCCGCTGCCAGGTGTTGCGCGTCGAGCGGGACAGCACCGGGAAAAAGGCCACCGGCGTCCTCTACGCCGACCCGGCGGGCGAGGAGGTTTTCCAGCCGGCGAGCCTGGTCATCGTCGCCGCGTTCCCGTTGAACAACGTGCGCCTGATGCTGCTGTCGGGCATCGGCCGGCCCTACGACGTCCGCACCGGCGAGGGCGTTGTCGGCCGCAACTACGCCTACCAGACCCAGAGCGGTGTCTTGGCGTTCTTCGACGAGAACACCCGCATCAACCCGTTCATGAACGCCGGGGCCGCGGCCACGACCATTGACGACCTCGCCAACGACAACTTCGACCACGGCCCGCTGGGCTTCATCGGCGGCGCCGCCATCATGACGGGCATCACCTCCGGGGCGCCCATCGGCTTCCGGCCCGTGCCGCCGGAAACGCCGAAATGGGGACAGGGCTGGAAGGAAGCCGTTTACCGCCACTGGAACCACACCGGCGTCCTTTCCATCCAGGCGTCTTCCGCGCCGACGCGCACCAACTACCTCGACCTGGACCCGACGTATCAGGACGCCTGGGGCCGGCCGCTGCTGCGGATGACCTTCGACTACTCCGACAACGACGTGCGGATGTCCGCCTGGCTGACGGAGAAGACGAAGGAGATCGGCCGCGCGATGGGCGCGAAACTCGTCACGGGTAACGGCCGCAGCCGCCCGTTCGTAGCCAAGGAATACCAGAGCAGCCACAACGTCGGCGGCCTGCCGATGGGCGCGGACCCGGGGACCAGCGCGGTCAACCAGTTCCTCCAGAGCTGGGACGTGCCCAACCTGTTCGTGGTCGGCGCCTCGGCGTTCTCGCACAACACCTCCTACAACCCGACCGGCACCGTCGGCGCGCTGTCCTACTGGACGGCCGACGCCATCACCAAGCGCTACCTCAAGGCCCCCGGCCCGCTGGCCTGAACCCGCCGCCCATGCTCACCGCGAACGGTTCCCGACGACCACGTCGCTGGCGGCTGCCCCGGGCCATCCTGGGAACGGCCGCCGCGGCCCTGGGCGCCTACGCTGCCACGGCGCAAACGACTCCCGCCTTGAACGTTGGCAATGTGGACGCCGGCGCCCTCATCGCCGCCCGGGGCACCCCGCGCGGGGTGGCGGCCTGCGCGCAGTGCCATGCCTTCAACGGCGTGGCCGACGGCTCCGGCGCGTTCCCCCGGCTGGCCGGGCAGAGCGCGGGCTACCTCGCCAAGCAGTTGCGCGACTACACCGGACCGACGCGCCGGAACGCCATCATGACGCCCTTCGCCAAGCGGCTGACCGAGCAGGAGTTGCTCGACGTTTCCGCCTACTACGCCACCCAGGCCGACGCCCCGCTGCTGCCCGTCGCGCCCGCCACGGCCCCGGCGGACGTCGAACTGCTCCGGCGCGGCGAACGCATCGCCCTGGTCGGCCTCGCCGAGCGCGCCGTGCAGGGCTGCAACAACTGCCACGGCCCGCGCGGGATCGGCGAGGCCCCGGCCGTCCCGCCGCTCCAGGGCCAGAGCGCGGCCTACATCGAGCGGCAGTTCGAGGCGTGGCGCCGGGGTTGGCGCTCGAACAGCGGCGGCGGCCAGATGCACGCCGTCGCCGACAAGCTGCCCGCGGCGGACGTGTCCGCCGTCGCCCGCTACTACGAGGCCGTCCGCCCGGCCGCCCCCGACGCCCCGGCGGGGGACGCCGTCGCCCGCGCCTCAGCGCCCTGAGCCATGCCCGACGAAACCCCCGAATCCCCGCGCCTGCGCGCCAGCGCCGCCGACCCGCACGCCTCCGCCGCGCACCACCCCGACCACGTCGCCGACCCCGCCGGCAAGGCCGCCGCTGTCGCGGCCCTGCGCCGCGGGCCGCGCGGGGCCGTGGCGGTGTCGTTCCTGGCCGTGGGCGTGGTGATGCTGCTCTGGGTGCTGTTCTACCTGCTCGTCTTCCTGCCGCGAGGCCCCGCCAATGGCTAACACCCCACCCGAACCGACGTTCGCGCTCGGCGACGACGAGATTCCCGAGGAGGTCGTCGCCCGCGCGGAGTGGCGCTGGGTCGGCGTCGTCGCCGGCCTCACCGTTTTCATGTTCGCCGTGATGGTCTATGCCGGCTTGCACTACGCGGCGGCCCCGCCCTCGAACCTGGAAACGGTCGAGCCGACGGGCCTCCACCGCGCGGGCAGCGAGTTCGTGGAAACCAACCTCGGCAGCGCCGTCCAGCCCGACGGCACCGTGGTCGTGCGCGTGGTCGCCCAGCAATACGCCTTCGCGCCCAGCGTGTTGACGGTGCCGGTGGACACCCCGGTGGTGTTCCGCGTCACCAGCCCGGACGTGATCCACGGCTTCCTGGTCACGGGCACCAACGTCAACACGATGGTCGTGCCCGGCTTCGTCTCCAGCGTGCGGGCGCGGTTCGCGCGCACCGGCGAGTTCCTCATGCCCTGCCACGAGTTCTGCGGCCCCGCCCACCACGACATGTGGGCACGGGTGCGCGTCGTCGCCAAGGCCGAATTCCCCTTTGACCCCACCGGCGGGCAACGGTTCTGAAAACGCCCCCATGAACCCTCCCGACGCCGACGCCCCACCCGCCCTGCTGTATGGCGCCAATCGCCTCGTCCTGGCGCACTTCTGGGCCGCCTTCGCCGCGTTCCTGCCCGCCGTCGCCCTCGGGGCCTGGCAGATGTGGGTCCGCTCGCCGCTCGGCCGGCTGCTGCACGCGGACCTTTACTACGCCTCCGTCACCGCGCACGGCTCGACCTTCGGCTACGTTTTCCCGACGCTGGTGGCGATGGGCTTCGGCTACGCCTGCTGCGTCGCGTCCCTCGGTCAACCCCTGCGCGGGCAACGCTGGGCGTGGGCCGGCTTCGGGCTGGTCGTCGGCGGGACGGTCGCCGTGCTCGCCCCGGTGCTGGCGGGGCGCTCGTCCACCCTCTACACCTTCTACCCGCCCCTGGCCGGCAGCGTGTTCTACTATGGCGGGCTGCTGGCGGTGGTCGTCGGCTCCTGGGTCTGGGTGGCGTTGATGGTCGTCAACTTGGCGCTCTGGAAGCGGGAACATCCCGCCCAGCCCGTGCCCCTGGCCATGTTCGCCACCGTCGCCGGGGCCTTGGTGTGGGCCTGGACCTCCCTGGGCGTTTCCTCCGAGATCGTTTCCGTCGTCCTGCCTTACGTCTTCGGCTGGACGCCGACGGTGGACGCCGGCCTGGCCCGGGTGCTGTTCTCCTGGACGCTGCACGGCATCGTCTATTTCTGGCTGATGCCGGCCTACATCGCGTTTTACACGCTCGTGCCGCAGGCGGCCGGCGGGCGGCTCTACTCGGACACGATGGGGCGGCTGACGTTTATCCTGTTC
This sequence comes from uncultured Chthoniobacterales bacterium, assembly GCA_964243185.1. Lineage (GTDB taxonomy): Bacteria > Verrucomicrobiota > Verrucomicrobiia > Chthoniobacterales > SZAS-18 > CAXTFX01. Next base: position 1,053 of record CAXTFX010000300.1, on the reverse strand, counting down.
CTGGTGTTCGCCTTGCCCGTGGGCCTGCACCACCTCTTCGGCGACCCGCAGATCGGCACGGGCTTGAAGTTCCTGCACACGGTGTTCACCGGCATGGTCGCCGTGCCCACGCTGCTGACGGTGTTTTCCATGACGGCCTCCCTGGAGATCGGCGGCCGGCTGCGCGGGGGCACGGGGTTGTTCGACTGGGTCGCCCGGCTGCCGTGGGACCGGCCGCTGGTGCTGGCGGCGGGGTTGTCGCTGGTGATGCTCGGCCTCGGCGGGGCGGGGGGACTCATCAACATGTCCTACGCGCTAAACAACTCCATCCATAACACGCAGTGGGTCACGGCGCACTTTCACCTCATCTACGCCGGGGCGGTGGTGGTGGTGTATTTCGCCGTGGCCTACGAACTCTGGCCGCGGCTGACGGGCCGGCCGCTGTGGAGCGAGCGGCTGGCGCGCTGGCAGATCGGATCGTGGTTCGTCGGGCTGCTGACGTTGACGGTCCCCTGGCACGTCGTCGGACTGATGGGCCAACCCCGGCGCATGGCGTTCTACGACTACGGGCACCCGGCCCTCGCCGCGCAGGTGCCGTATATGCTCGCCTCGGTCGTCGGCGGACTGGTCGTGCTGGCGTCGGCCGCGCTGGTCGTGGTGAACCTCGCCCTGTCGCACCGGAGCTTCCGGGCGGAAGTCCCGGTGCTGCCGCTCCGGTTCGCCCTGGCCGTCAACCCGCCGCACCGGCTGCCGGCGGCGCTCAACGGCTTCGGGTTTTGGAACGCGCTGCTGCTCGTGCTCATGGCCGTGAACTACGGCATCCCCATCGCGCAGTTCGCGCTGCTGAAGAAACGCCCCGTCGCGCCCGGGTTCACCGTCGGCGGCAACCGCGGGCCGGAAGGGGGGGCCGCGCGATGAGCCGGCACCGGGGACCCTTCGCCGTCCACAACCCGTGGGCCGCCTTCGGCGCGCTGGGCGTGGCGGGGCTGCTGGCGGCGTCGTTCGTCGTCGGCTTCCTGTGGCTGCCCGCCTCGGACCTGCGGGCGGACGGGGCGCGCTCCCTCGGCTGGTGGG
>CAXTFX010000299.1:0-5908 GCA_964243185.1 uncultured Chthoniobacterales bacterium | reverse complement strand
AGCGTTGATTTCTGGGCGCCGCTGCTGGTGGCTCTCGCCGCGCTGGTGGCCTGGCGGGGCGGCACGCGCGGGCGGCTGGCGCTGGCGTGCCTCGGGTTGATCCTGGCGGCGACGGAGGTCACGGTGGGACCGTTGAAGCGGGTGTTCCACCGCCCGCGCCCCGACCAGGTGCTCGCGGGGGTTCGCAAGGTGGACCTCGACCGGCACACCCAACCGCGGCTCCTGGCGTTGGGCAAACCACTCGAGGTGCGCTTCTCCCCCGCCCCGGCGCCGCCGCCGGAGGCGGCGCCGGCCGACGCGCGGGCGAACCGCTCGTTCCCCAGCGGGCACGTCATGGACAACTTCGCGGCCGGGACGGCGCTGGCCCTGCTCTTCCGCCGGCGCGGCGGGTGGTATCTGCTGGTGGCGGCGCTGGTGGGCGTCTCGCGGGTCTATACGGGCGCGCACTGGCCGAGCGACGTGTTGCTGTCGGCGCTGCTGGGGATCGGTTCCGCGCTGTGCGGCGCGGCGCTGCTGGAACTGGCCTGGGCGCGGGTCGGGCCGCGGTGGCTGCCGGGGGTATGGCGGGAGTGGCCGAGGCTGTTTGGAAGGATGAAGGTTGAAGGATGAAGGTTGAAGGCAGAGGGGAGAAGAAGGGTGCCGCTGGCGGAACCCCGCCCTTTATCCTTCAACCTTCATCCTTTCTCTTGCGTTTCCCGTCACTCCTTTTCCTGCTCGCCCTGACCGCGCTCCGCCTGGCTTTCCTCGGGCAACTGGAGCTGTCGCCGGATGAGGCCTATTACCAGATGTGGAGCGAGCGGTTGGACTGGGCGTATTTCTCCAAGGGGCCGGGCGTGGCGCTGGCGATCCGGGCGGGGACGGAACTGTTCGGGGTCAACGAGTTCGGCGTGCGGTTCCTCGCGCCGGTGCTGGCGTTGGGGACGAGCTTGCTGTTGTGGACCTTGGCGCGGCGGACGTTCGGCGCGGGCGCGGCGGCGTGGACGGTGTTGGCCTTGAACCTGACGCCTCTGTTCACGGCGGGCAGCCTGCTGATGACCATTGACCCGCTGTCGGTGTTTTTCTGGGCGGCCGGGATGCTGGCGGCGTGGCGGGCGCTGGCGGCGGGGGGGAGCGCGGCGAACGTCGGCTGGTGGGCGCTGGCGGGGCTGGCGGTCGGGCTGGGGTTGTTGTGCAAATACACCAACGCGGCGGAGTTGCTGTCCTTTGCGCTCGCGCTGGCCTCCGTTCCCCGCTGGCGGCGGGAGTTCCGGCGGGCGGGGTTTTACCTGGCCGGGGTGGTGGCGGCGGTTTGTGCCCTGCCGACGCTGCAGTGGATGCGGGAGCGGGACTGGGTGACGCTGGAGCACCTCGGCGCGCGGGGCAGGTTTGACGATGCGTTCCAGTTGGCCAAGGCCCCGGGTGAGTTCGGGAAATGGCTCCTCGGGCTGGTCGGCGTATATGGGCCGCTGGTGTTGTTGGCGATGGTCGTGGCGCTGGTCTGGGCCGTGCGCCGGCAACGGCGGGCGCCAACGCCGGAGGCTGAAAGGACGCGCTTCCTGCTGGCCTTCGCCCTGCCGCTGCTGGTCGGCTACGGGTTGCTGGCGTTCAAGACGGCCGGGGAGCCGAACTGGACGGCCCCGGCGTTCCTGGCGGTCGGCGTGCTGGCGGGCGGGTTCTGGCACGGGTGGGCGGTCCGCTCACGTCCGGCGCGGGTGTTCGCACTGGCGGCGCTCGTCACGTCGGCGGCGGTCAGCCTCGTGGCGCTAGACACGGATCTCCTCCGGGCGGCGGGGGCGAACCTTTACTACCACAAGGAGCCGACGGCCCGGCTCTACGGCTGGCGGGCGATGGCAGAAAGCGTCGCGGACACCCGACGGCGGGTGGAGCGGGAGACCGGCGCGCCCGTGTTCCTCATCGCGGCGAAATACGGCACCGCGGCCGAGCTGAACTTTTACCTGCCCACGGACGCCCGCCGCCGGGACCGCCCCGGGCACCCAACGGTCTATCTGCCGGAGTCGCAGAGCTTCGAGAGTCAGTTCTCCTTCTGGCCGAGCTACGCGGAGCTGCCGTTGACCGCCGAAACCCCTGGCCTGCCGACCGACGACTCGAAGATGACGGCCGAGGCGGAGTTCGCGCACGTCGGCGCGAACCCCTACGCGGGCCGCTCCGCCCTGTTCGTGGTCGAGGGCAACCGCGCCGGCCGGCCGCCGTCGGGCATCGAGGGCGGTTTCGAGCGCGTGGAGGCCGCGGGGCGCTACGAGGTGCGCCGACGGGGCCGCGACGTGCGGGTGTTCCAGGTTTTCTTGTGCACGAATTACCAGGGGGCGGAACTCTGAGAAGGATGAAGGTTGAAGGTTGCGGGATGAAGGCAGAGGGGATGGCGGAGGGCACCGCCCGCGGGACTCCGCCTTCATCCCGCAACCTTCAACCTTCATCCTTTCTCCCATGTCCCCCGCCCTTTCCGTCGTCGTCCCGCTCTTCAACGAGGAGGAAAACGTGCCCATCCTCCAGCGCGAGATCGCCGCGGCGCTCGGACCGGACGGGGCCGGGCTGGACTACGAACTGGTGCTGGTGGACGATGGTTCGCAGGACGGAACGCGGGCGCGGATTGATCGGCGCGACGGGCGGACCCGCGTGCTGGCGGCGGCCAAGAACGCCGGGCAGAGCGCGGCGATGTTCGCGGGGCTCCAGGCGGCGCGGGGCCAGGTGGTGGCGTTGCTGGACGGGGATTTACAGAACGACCCGGCGGACATCCCCAGGCTGATCGCGGAGTTGCAACGCTCGGGGGCGGACCTCGTGTGCGGCTACCGGGCGCGGCGCCGGGACACGGTCGTGAAGAAGATTACGTCGCGCGTGGCGAACTTCGTGCGCAGCCGCTTCGTCGGCGACGGCGTGCGGGACACGGGCTGCACGTTGAAGGCCATGCGCCGGGAGTGCGTCGGCGCGCTGGTGCCCTTCCACGGGATGCACCGGTTCATCCCGGCGCTGGTGAAGGGCGCGGGGTTCAAGATCGTGGAGATGCCCGTCAACCACCGGGCGCGCCGGTTCGGGGTGAGCAAATACGGGCTGGGCAACCGGGCCGTGCGCGCGACGACGGATATGTTCGGCGTGCGCTGGCTGCTCTCCCGGCACCGGCGCTACGAGGTGCGGGAGGAGGTCTGAGGCTCCCGAGGGCCGACCCGGCGCGGCTTCAGGAGAACACGGCGTCCAAGTTCGCGGTGACGCCCGTGGCCGGGTCGGTGACGACGCCGGAGAAGTAGCGCTCCTCTCGGCCGTCGGGCAGCAGGATGATGACGCTGCGGATGGGCGGGATCACCAGCCAGAAACTTTTCGATCCCGCGGCGAACAGGCGGTCCGCCCGCCGGAACAGCTCGTCGAGGTTCTGCTTGGTCGAAAGAATCTCCACCGCCAGCGCCGGCGGGTCTTCGCGGTGGGTCGCGCCAGCGCGGAAGTCGAGCGGCTCGCGCGGGTAGATGGACAGGTCAGGGCGGGAGTCGCGCCCGTTCAGACGCAAGTCCAGGTCGTTGTAAACGCGAAAGTCGCGGTGCTTGCTGAACTCGGCGGCCAGGTTGGCCTGCACGGCGGAATGAATCGGGTCGCCCACGTCCTGACCTTCGGGCCATTCCTCGCCCCGCAACAAGTCCGGCTCCAGCACGGTGGGGGTCATGTCGCCGGCGAGACTACCACGCCCACCCCGCGGGTCAAAACGGAAACAAATCCTCCTGCGCCTCCTGGGGCGGGCCGCCGGCCTTGGCCTCGGCGCGGTATTCGGCCAAGAGGCCGCGGAACTCGAAGCGTTCCAGGTCCGCGATGACGGCCGGGTAGTCCGGGCGGATGCGGAGTTCGTCCAACTCCCGCGGCAGGGGTAGGTCCTTGTCCAGGCGGACCATTTCTCGGTTCTGGAACACCTGCTCGCGGGCGCCGGCCAGCTTGGCGCGGAGCTTTTCGTTCTTCACGGCGTCGAGGTCCGCGTAGAGCACGTCGAGGGTGCCGGCGTTCTGGATGAGCGTCGTCGCGGTCTTCGGGCCAACGCCGGGGATGCCGGGAATGTTGTCGCTCGCGTCACCGGAGAGCGCGAGCACGTCGAGGATGCGCGCGGGGTCCACGCCCCATTTTTCGCGGATGCGCTCGGGGGTTAACAGCGTGTAAAGCTGCTCGGGACCGGCGAGGTCGGCCTTGGCGTTGGAATAGATCAGGATGTCGTCCTCGGTGAGCGAGAGGAGGTCCTTGTCGTTGGTGGCCAGGATGGTTTCGATCCCGCCCCGCCGGTGCGCGGCGCAGGTGTAGGAGGCCATCAGGTCGTCGGCCTCCGTGTCGGGGGCGGTGACGCAGACGATGCCCATCTTGGGGACGAGTTCCTTGATCTGCGGCATCTGCGGCTTCATCAGGTCCGGCATGTCGGCGCGGTGGGCCTTGTAGCCGGGCTGGAGCTCCGTGCGGCGCGCGGGCAGGCCGCCGTCCCAGACGCAGGCGGCGAGGTCGGGCTTCAGGTCCTTCAACATGCGCCGCAACGCCTTGGCGAAGCCGAACAGCGCGTTGACCGGGTCCCCGGCGGAGTTGGTCAGCTCGCGGATCGCGTGGAACGAGCGGTAGGCGTAGTAGGAACCGTCAATGAGGAGGAGACGCAGCATGGGCGAGAAGGGATGGAGGTTGAAGGTCGGAGGACGAAATCACGCGGGCGGTGCTCTCTTCCTCCTTTCTGCCTTCATCCCTCATCCTTCAACCTTCATCCTTTTCCACATCACGCGCAGCAACTCGCGCCCTTCCCGGCCAGGATAGGCGCGGGTCGGGCGACGTTCCTCGAGCAGGGTGAACGTCCGCGAGAACCGTTCGTCGAGTTCCGCGACCGTGGTCCCGAACGGCGGGCCGCCGCCGGGCGGGAGCAGCTCGCCGGCGTTCCAGGGGTCGAGGTAAAAGACGGCGAGCAGATGGCCGCCGGGGCGGAGCGTGCCGGCGACGGCCGTGACGTAGTCCGCGCGGCGGCGGCGGGGGATGGCGCAGAAGCAAGTGTGCTCGAACACCCAGTCGAACCCGCCGCGCAGGTCCGCCGGCAGGTCGAACAGATCCCCGGCGCGGTAAGCCACGTTTCCCAGCGCCGGGAACGCCCGCGCGGCGTCCAGGGCATGTTCGGAGAGGTCGAACCCGACGACCCGACGGGAGCCGGCGCGGCTGGCGAGTGCCCGCACGTCGTGACCCAGCCCGCAGCCGGGCACGAGCACGTCGCCCGGGAGCCGGTTTCCAGCGTCGAGCCATTCGAGCAGCGGCGGGGCGGGCGCGCCCTTTTCCCACGGCGTGTCCCCGGCGGCGTAGCGGGCGTCCCAGTCCATCGTGCCACTTAAACGTCGCGCCGACGCCAGACGCTCGCCTGGGAGACGCCCCACTGGAACTTGCGGGCGTGCTCGCGGATGAGGAAGGGCAGGTCGCGGGTGCGGAGCAGGTCGAAGTCGGGGGCGAGAACCGCGCGCAGGGTGTCGAGCGTGCGGACCGGTTGGCCGTTTTCGTCCTCGAACCCGCCGAGCCACCGCTCCGGCACCGTGTATTCTTCCAACCAGGAGCACGGCGTGGCCAGCAGGAGTTGACCGCCGGGTTTCACGAGCCGGGGCAACGCCGCCAGGAACCGCCGCGGCTCGGGCAGCCGGCACAGCAGGTTCAGGCCGACGACCACGTCAAAGGTGCCGAGGGCGGAAACGTCTAGCGCGCCGGCGTCGCTGACCTGGAAACGCACCCGCCCACGGTCTACGTCCGCCGGGACTTCCGCGACGAGTTCCGTGGCGAGCCGGCCCTCGTCCGTCCGCCGGTAGGGCAGCCGACCGTCGGCGCGCAGAACGTTCGCGGCCCGGACGAAGTTCTCGGAGAAGTCCCCGCCGACGACCTCCGCGCAGCCGCGCCGCGCGAGCTCGAACCTCGTGCGCCCGACCGCGCAGCCCAC
>CAXTFX010000298.1:0-5917 GCA_964243185.1 uncultured Chthoniobacterales bacterium | reverse complement strand
CCCGTGATGGTCGCCACGGACATCGCCGCCCGCGGCATTGACGTGGCCAGCGTGACGCACGTCGTCAACTTCGACATCCCCAAGAACCCGGAGGACTACGTCCACCGCATCGGTCGCACCGGCCGCGCGCAACGGGAGGGCGACGCCTTCACGCTCATCGCCCCGGAGGACGCCGACGCCGCGCGGGCCGTGGAGAAATACCTCGGCCAGAGGATCGAGCGCCGGCACCTGGAAAGCTTCCGCTATGACCCGGCCGAGGAAGCCGCCGCGCCCGCGCCGAAATCGCAGAATCGCGGCGGGGGTGGTGGCGGGGGCCGGCGAAACGGCGGCGCCGGACAGAAGCGGTGGCGTTAGAAAAGAAAGCGCGCTGTAAGGGAGACAGGCCCTTGCCTCCCTGACGTTGCCTTCCAGAGTTCTCCCTCTGGCTACCCGAGCCCATCTGCGCCCTGGCCCGTTCCTTGTTCACCGGTTGCCCGGAGCGAGCGGTGAAAGGCAAATTTGGGGAGGCGAGGACCTGCCTCCCTCCAGCGCGTAACCTCTTGGCCTTACGCCCTCGGCAGCTTCTCGAGCGCGGCGATGAATGCCTTCGGACCGCCTTCCATGTAGCCAAGCTGCCCGACGGGTTTGCCGGCCGCGTTGAGGACGATGATCGTCGGGAAGCCTTCGATGCGGTATTGTTTGGCGAGCTCCGCATTTTGCTTCTTGGTTTCCGGGGCAATCGCCTTCTGGTGCGGGAAGTCCAGTTCCACGAGCACCAAGTTCTTCCTGGCGTATTCCTGGAACTCGGGCGTGGAGAACACCTCCCGGTCGAGCTTCTTGCACCAGCCGCACCAGTCCGAGCCGGTGAAATCCATGAGCACCAATTTGTTGCCTGATTTTGCCTCCTGTAGCCCCTTGGGCTGATTTTCGATCCAGCCCGGCTTCGCCTCGGCTTGGGCGGCGTGGGGAACGAGGGTGGCGAGGAGCAGGGCGCAGAGCGGGAAGGTGAGTTTAGTTTTCATTGAGAGGGTGTTGGTGTCCGCAGGATTTGAGCCGCGGAGGGGGTAATTTAATCCCGCGCCGCCACGGCTTCCACCCGCGCCAGCACCTCCGCCGGGTCCAGCCGACCCTTGAACCACACCAGCCGCTCGGGGCCGAAGCCCTCCGCGGCGGGGTCCACGCCCGCACCGGCGAGGTTCAGCCGCTCGGAAACGGCCAGGATCAGGTCCCGCCGGCCGGAGCGGCGGAGCAGGGCAAACTTTTTACGCAGGTATTCCGGCCGCCAGTAACCGACGATCTCCAGGAGCGCGCTGCGCCCGTCCGGGTGCGCCAGGCGAAAGTCCGGCACGATGGCGCTGCCGGGCACGGGCACGAGGTCCACCTCCCGCTCCAACCGCCACGGCGTGCCCAGCTTCTCCCAACGAGCGGCAAACGCTCCTTCCAGGATGGAATCAAACTTCTCCCCGGTTTTGTAATGGCTCACCAACCCGCAACCCGCCTCCAACGCGAACGCCGGGTGGGCGCCCGCGCCGGCCCCGTTCCCCCCGTAGGCGCCGGGTTCCTCGGCCAGCCGGCCGCCGGCGGTTTCCGCGTCGCGCCGGGGGGGCTTAAGCGTGGCCCGCAGGCTCCAGCGGGAAACGTGCAACAGCGCGGGCAAGAGCTTGGCCATCGCCAGCCCGTAACGAGTCGAGGGCGCGAACAAACTGGCCGGGCCGTCCAGCCGCAGGGTGAAGCCGTGCGCGGCGTCACCTTCGATCAGGACCATTAACCCGAACAGTTTCAGGCAGCGGAACAACCGTTTGTATTGGCCGGGATCGTTGCGGTGCGCGGTGATGATCAACTCGTAGGCGCGGTAGAGGATGCCCTGCGCTTGGGAAAGGTTGTAGCGGTGCAGGAGCGCCACGGGTTCCGGCGGCTCGAAGCGAACCAGCACCTGCGCGCCGGGCAGATCGGCGAACAGGCCGTCGGCGACCGCCTTGGGCGTGATGGGTTTGTTCTCCGCGCGGGAAAGAGTTTCCGCCGCGCGCCGTAGTCGCTCCAACCGCCGCGCGCGGGAGGGCGGGCCGGCGCCGTCCGGCTCGAAGACGTGCCGCCGCAACACCGGCGGCTCCAACGGGGCCGCCATTTCCCAGGTGGAGAAATCCTCGGCCGCCAGCAGGTGGGCCAGCCCGCGGCGAACCTTGAAGTCCAGTTCCTCGCCCTCGCCCGCGGTTAACGCCTCGTCCAGAAGGTCTCGCGTCCGCCCGGTGAACTCCCGGAACAGGTCGGTCAACTCCGCCGCCAAGGCCACGTTCGCCCGGTTCAGCTCCAGGCGCCGGGGCACGAGCTGGTCGCCGCGCCGACGGCTGAGGAGAAGGTCGGAGGGGAGCATCGGCCCGGCAACATCGGGCAGATTTGGTCCGCAGATTACGCCGATTATCGCAGATTTTTCGGAAGGGGTTTTGGAGTTCCGACCAGCGGTGATCCGTGCTTCTCTCCACCCCAAAAATAATCTGCGGTAATCGGCGTAATCTGCGGACCAAAGCCCGTGCCGCGTCACCCTCTCGGGTCGAACAGCCCCGGCGCGGCGTCCCCGTTTGTATTCCCGCGCCGCCGGGCCGACACCCGCTCCTCCGTCGTGTCCTCCGCGACCAACTCATAGAGCACCGCCCGCTTCCCCGGCCGACGCCGCAGAATCCGCCCGAGCCGCTGGACGTGTTCGCGCTCCTGCCCCGTCCCGGAAAGCACGACCGCCACGCTGGCCTCCGGCACGTCCACGCCCTCGTTGAGCACGCGCGAACTCGCCAGCACCGGCCACGTCCCGGCCCGGAAGCGCGCCAGCGTTTCGTGCCGCTCCTTGACGGGCGTGTGGTGCGTGATGGCCGGCACCAGGAACTCGGAGGCGACACGATAGACCATCGCCGTGTCCTCCGTGAAGATCAGCGTGCGCTCCCCGGCGTGGCGGGCCAGGAGCGTTTCGAGCACGTCGAGCTTGCCCTCCGTGCCGAACGCCAGCGTCCGCGCGTCCCGGTGCGCCCGCATCGCCGCCCGGCCGGCGGGGGACGAGTTGCTGGCGCGCACGAACCGCCGCCAGCCCTCCAGCGTGCCCAACCCGATGCGCCGGCTGCGCAGGAAAGCGTCCCGCACCGCGAGCCGCGCCCCGTAACGCGCCCGTTCCAGCGGGCTCAAGGTCACGGGGATACGGACCTGGCTAAAGGGTGACAACGCACCGCCGCCCCCGGCGTCGCCGGCCAGCTCGGCGGGCGTCCGGGAATAGACGACCGGCCCGACGAGTTCCTCCAACAACCGTTCCCGCGCCGCGTCCCCCCGCGGCGGCGTGGCCGTCAGCCCGAGCCGGTAGGGCGCCAGCGAGAAGTCGGCGATGACGCGCGTCCCGTCCGACGGCAGGTGGTGAACCTCATCGAAGACCAACAACCCGAAGCGGTTCCCCAGCCGCTCCGCCTCGATGGTCGCGGAGGCGTAAGTGCTCACCAGCAGCGTCGCGTCCAGGTCGCGCGAGCCGCCGCCGAGCAGCCCGACCGGCGCCGCCGGGCCGAGGAGTTCCCGCAAACCGGCATACCACTGGTGCAACAAATCCAGCGTCGGCACGATGATCAGCGTCGGCCGCGGCGTGGCCTGCAGCGCGAGGTGCGCCACCAGCGTCTTTCCCGCGCCCGTCGGCAGCACGACGATCCCCCGCCGCCCCGCGCCCCGCCACAGCGCCAGCGCCTCCGTCTGGTGGGCGAACGGCTCCGGCAGCGGACGGACGAACTCCCAGCGCACTTCGCCGAACTCCCGCGCCCGGTCCTCCAGCGGGGCGCCCTCCGCCCGCATCGCTTCCACCAGCGCCCGGTAGCGCGCGGCCGGCACCCGGAACCGCCCCACGCGGTCATCCCACTCCGCGAAGTCCACCCACGCTCGACACCCGCGCCCGGGCGGCGGGTGCAGGATCAGCGTGCCCCGGTCGTAGGTGAGCGTCGGTGGGCGGGGCATGGCCGGCTGCGCCGGAATGACGAAATCCGAATGCCTAAGCCCGGAGCTCCTCGTTCGTCATCGGGCCTTTCCTTCTGGTTTCGTCCTTCGGACTTCGTCATTCCGCGCGGAGCGCGGTCACGCCTCCAGCACCGGCACGTTTACCCAACGTCGCTCGGCCCAGGACTTCAGGCCCAACTCGGCGAGTTGCACGCCCTTGGCGCCTTCGATCAGCGTGTATTTGAACGGCTCGTCCTTCACGACGTGACGCAGGAACATCTCCCACTGAATCTTGAAGGCGTTGTCGAACAACTGCTGCGCCGGCACGCGCGTCCAGTTGTCGAAGAAGTTGATGGGGCTGTCAATGTCCGGGTTCCACGTCGGCCGCGGCGTCGCGGCGTGGTGTTGGGCGGTGCAATCGCGCAACGTCGCCACCGCGCTGCCCTTCGTGCCGTCCACCTGGAGCGTGAGCAGATCGTCGCGGCGCACGCGCACCGCCCACGAGGAATTGATGTGCGCGATGACGCCGCCTTCGAGTTCAAACGTGGCATACGCGCTGTCGTCCGCCGTGCACTGGTAGGGTTTGCCGGCCTCGTCGAAACGTTCCTTGACGTGCGTGGCGCCGAGACAAGACACGGCCTTGACGTTGCCGAACAGGTTGTCCAGCACGTAGCGCCAGTGGCAGAGCATATCCACGATGATGCCGCCGTCGTCCTCCTTGCGGTAGTTCCAGGACGGCCGTTGCGGAGGCATTCCGGGCACGTCACCCTCGAACACCCAGTAGCCAAACTCGCCGCGCACCGACAAGATTTCACCGAAGAAGCCCATATCAATGAGCGTCTGCAACTTCACCAGACCCGGCAGCCAGAGCTTGTCCTGGACGACGCCGTTCTTCACGCCGGCCGCCTTGGCAACCTGATACAGTTCGTAGGCTGCCTCGGTGGAAACCGCCGTGGGCTTCTCGCAGTAAACGTGTTTGCCCAGCGCGATGGCTTTCTTCACCGCGTCGGCGCGTCGGCCGGTGGTCTGCGCGTCGAAGTAAATGGTGTTGTAAGGATCGGACAGCACCGCATCGAGATCCGTCGTGACGCGGTCCAAGCCCGTGCGCGCGGCGAGTTCGCGCAGCTTGGCCGGGTTGCGGCCGACGAGGACCGGGTCCGGCATGATGAACTCATCCTCGCTGAGGCGGACGCCGCCCTGTTTGATGATGGCGCAAACGGAACGAATGAGATGTTGGTTGGTCCCCATGCGACCGGTAACGCCATTCATGATGACACCGACTCGGTGGATGGTGGGACTTTGCATTGGGTAAAGGTAGGAAAGCGGCAAGGCTACCTGGCAAATTCGAGTGGGCCTCGAATATTGACGATGCGTAGCGCGGACAAAGAGAACTCCTCATCCTGATCCGTGAAGATGACCACGCGGGTTCGTTGGGGGTTCACGGCGGCGTGACCGGGCGTGGGCACTAGATATTCGTAGTCGTCGCCGGTGAGGACGGCGAACGGCTGGAACGGGGTCTGGTTGAGAAGGGCGTAAATTTTTTGGAGCACAAGGATTGAAGGTGTAGAATAACTTACCCCACCGGCGCGTCCGTGCATTGCGGACGCGCCCCCGCCGGCAGGGGTAGCGCCTCGATGCCGGCGCGCGGCAGCGTCCCGGCGAGCTCCTGGCGCCAGTGGGCCACGCCGCCGCCGGGGGCGTAGGCGTAAATCATCCGCAGCGGCGTGGGACCGACGTTCGTTAACTGGTGGAACACGCCCGGGGGGATATAGACCATTTGGCCGGAGGTCAGCGTCCGACGCTCCTCGCCCAGACACATCTCGGCGGTGCCCTCGATGATGAAATACGTTTCCTCCTGCTCCTGACTATGCCACGGCACCTGGCCGCCGCGGGGTCGAGCGTGACATGGCCGAAGGCAAAGTTCCGGGCTTGGATGGGCTGCGCGCCGCCCACCATGCTCTGGGTGAGGCGCCGGGCGGGGTAGCGG
>CAXTFX010000297.1:0-5923 GCA_964243185.1 uncultured Chthoniobacterales bacterium | reverse complement strand
GCGGGTAGGTGCCGGCCTGCTCGATGGGGTTCTGCGTGGCCAGCACGAAGAACGGCCGCGACAGGACGTAGGTCTGGCCGCCGTAGGAAACGCTGCGCTCCTGCATGGCTTCCAGCAGCGCGCTCTGGGTCTTGGGCGGCGTGCGGTTGATCTCGTCGGCCAGCAGGATCTGGGTGAACACCGGGCCGCGGTTGAACTGGAAAAAGCGTTTGCCCGTCACGTGATCCTCCTCCAGGACCTCCGTGCCGAGGATGTCCGAGGGCATCAGGTCCGGGGTGAACTGGACGCGGTGGAAGTCAAGCTGGACGGCTTGGGCCAACGTGCGGACCAGCAGGGTCTTACCCAGCCCCGGCAGGCCCTCCAGCAGGCAGTGACCGCCCGCGAAGAACGCGGTGAGCAGTTCACCCACCACGGTTTCCTGGCCGACGACGCGCTTACCGATCTCGGCGCGCAGGCGGGGGATCAGGGCCAGCAAGCGCCGGATTTCCTCCTCGTCCGGGAGCGGGGCGGGTGTGGTCATTCCGAGGTGCATTGCCCGCGAAACACGCGAAAAGACGCGAAAGGGAAAAGGCAAAAAGGGGAAGGAAGGGAGCCTCGGATGTCTATCTTCCCCTTGGTTTCCTGCCTTTCTTTCGCGTGTTTCGCGGGCACCTGCTTTTTAAGCCGTCGCCTTGGGCCGGTTCCGCTTCGGCTTCAGGCGCATCCAGTTGTTCCAGGTTTTGCGGAACGAGTCCTTGGGCCGCAGGTAGGTCTGGTTGAGCTGCGCGCCGCGCCGGATGCCTTCGAGGACACCGCGGACGGAAAAGTCTTCGGTTTCGATCAGCGTGTAAGCCGTGCCGATGGCGGCCTCGTGGTGGGCGTCGCTGGCGGCCGTCATCGGCAGCCGGCGTTCCTGGGCGTATTGGAACGCCTTGCGGTTGTAGCGGTGCAGGGTGGTGGCGGCGTTGAAGACCTCGATGGCGTCAATCGGCAGGGTGTCCAGCGTCGCGCGGCGGATGCCGGCGCGAAAGATGTCGTAGGGGTGCGGCGGGATGGCCAGCCCCCCGGCGGCGTGGATGGCCTCGACGACCTCCGCGGCCGGGTGGCCCTTGAGGTCGGGCAGGCTCGCGCCGAGGCACAGGAGGTGCCCCTCCGCGGTAGTTACCTCCACGCCGGGGAGGATGAGAAAACCGTCCACCGGTTGGCCGTCGGCGCGCAGCAACCCCTTGTCCCGGAGGTAGGCGACCGCCTCGCAGGTGTTGTGGTCGGTCATGGCGAAACCGTGCAGCCCCTTTTGGCGCGCCGCCGCGACGAGCGCGACGGGATCGCTGACGCCGTCGGCCGAGAAAAAGGAATGACAGTGCAGATCGAGGTGGTAAATCGCCACGCGCAGACGGTAGGGGCACGGGGAGAAGTGGCAAGGGGGAGATGCGGGCGGCGGGAACGCCGGGTGCTGGATGGGCGCGGCTGGTTGCGGTAGGCTGGGGCGATGAGCGTGACGATTTCTTCACCGCCGGAGCCAGCGGTCGCGGGCGCGACCCGGGCGGCCTTCAAGGACTGGGCGCTGGTTTGCGAGGCGTTGGGGCGCGGGCGCCAGAGCGTGATCCTGCGGAAGGGCGGCCTGGCGGAAGGGCGCGGCGGCTTCGAGTTCAAGCACCCGGCGTTCTGGCTGTTCCCGACGCAATACCACGAGCAGGCGGCCAAGGTCCGGCCCGAGGAACTGGCCGCGCTCCGGGGCGGGTTGCCCCCCGTGCCCGGCGACCACGCGGCGGGGGGGACCGTGACGGTGCGTTACCTCTTCCGTCTGGGGTGGGCGCGCCGGGTGGAGGATTGGGCCACGGTCGCGCGGCTGGCGCCGTTTCACGTTTACCGCGAAGAAGTGGCCCGCGAACGGTTCGCCTACGCGGACCGGCACCACGACTCCGGCGCGCTGACGGTGGCCTTCGGGCGGGTGTTCCGGTTGGACGGGGACCCGTGGCGTTTCCCCGATTCCCCCGCGTTCGGCGGCTGCCGCTCGTGGGTCGAGCTGCCGGGACCGCCCGCCGGCCTCGCCCTGCGCCCCGCGTTGGGAGACGAGGAACATCGAGCGCGCGCCGCGGCGTTGGACGAGGTATTTGGCGACGCATGAAACTCCTCCTCACCCTGCTCACCCTGGCCGCCTTCGCGGGGGTCCCGAGGGCCCGGGCCCTGGACGCTGGGGTGCGCCAGTTGGTCCTCGCCGTGGCCCCGGACTGGGATAGCTCCCAGGGGACGGCGCGCTGCTTCGAGCGCGGGGCGGACGGCGTCTGGAAGCCCGTCGGACCGGGGTGGCCGGTGCTCTTCGGCAAGAGCGGGCTGGCCTGGGGCCGGGGGATCCTCGGGGGTGACGAACCCGGCCAACGCAAGGTCGAACGCGACGGCCGGGCGCCGGCCGGGGTGTTCAAAATCGGGAAGGTCTACACCTACGACCCGACCTTGCCGCCTGGGTCCGACTACCCGTTTCACACCGTCACGGAAGCCGACGCCTGGGTGGATGACCCGAAGTTCCCCGAGGTTTACAACCGGTTCCTGACGGTCCCTGACCCCGGGAACCCGCCGCCGTGGTTTGCCAAGGGCAAGATGCGCCACGGCGATTTCGCCTACCGCTGGCTGGTGGAAATCCGCCACAACGCCGACCCGGCGCCGGTGGTCGGGGCGGGCAGCGCCATCTTCTTTCACCTGCGCCGCGGGGAAACCCGACCCACCAGCGGCTGCACGACGATGGCGGAACCCAACCTGGTGCGCCTGCTGCGCTGGCTGCGGGCCGACGCCCGGCCCCATTACGCGCTGCTGACGAGGGCGGAATACGCCAAACGCTGGCAGACCTGGGGCTTACCCGATCCCGCGTTGATGGAATAGACCCACGAAGCCCGCGAGGGCCACGAAGGGAGAGAAGATTTTCCTTCTGCCCCTCGTGTTTTTCGTGTGTTTCGTGGGCATCCCCTCCGATCCGCCGTGCTCTACATTGACGTCACCTCCTCGTGCAAATCGCCCATGAACACGGGCGTGCAGCGCGCGGTGCGCGGGCTGTTCCGGGCGTGGTCGGGGGCGCTCGGCGCGGCCGTGGTCGTGCCGGTGCTGTGGGAGCCGCGGCTGACGAGCTACTGCACGCTCTCGTCCCGCGAGCGGGGGTTCCTCGAGCGCCCCTTCGCCGGCAAACACGGGGGGAAGGCGCACGCGGAGCCGGGGCGGGCGGCGAACTCCCTGCCGGTCCTGAGCAAATGGTGGCGGCAGGTCGTCCACGAGCGCAACCGGATCGCCCTCGCCCAGGTGCTGACGGCGGCGGACACGCTCTTCGTGCCCGAGATTTTCCAGGACGGCCGGATCCACTGGCTCTCCCGGTTGGGGAAACGCTGCCCCGCGCGGCGCGTCGCCGTCTGCCACGACGCCATCGGCTGGCGCCGGCCGGACCTCACCCTGGCGGTGCGCCGGGAGAGGTTCGCGGACTACCTGGACCACCTGCGCCGCTTCGACGGCGTGCTGGCCGTTTCCCGCGAGGCGGCGGACGACCTGGCCGCGCTCTGGCAGGCGCACGACCCCGCCGCGCCGACCCCGCCGGTGCGGGTCGCGGGCTGGCCGGCGGACGAGTATTTCCTCAACCCCGTCGAACCCGCGGACCTGCCGCCCGCGCCGCCCTCCGCGCTGCCGCAGGTGCTCTGCGTGGGCACCTTCGAGCCACGCAAGAACCACCTCGCGCTGCTCACCGCGGCCGAAATCCTCTGGGCGGAGGGCGCGCGTTTCGAGCTGATCCTCGCCGGTCGGACGACGGCGGAGTGGGGCGGGACGGTGGAAGCGCAGATCGCGGCGCTCCGCGCGGCCCACCGCCTGGTGGACTGGCGCCGGCACGTCAGCGACGAGGCGTTGCGCGCGCTCTACCGCCGCTGTCGCTTCACGGTGTTTCCCTCGCTCGCGGAGGGGTTTGGCATCCCCATCGTCGAGAGCCTGCGTCACGGCCGCCCCTGCCTGTGCGGCGGGAACGGCGCCCTGGGAGAGCTGTCGGCCGACGGCGGTTGTCTGATCGTGGACCACCAGGCGGACCCGCTGGCCCTGGCCGACGGGCTGCGCCGGTTGCTCACGGATGACACCCTGCACGCCCGGCTCTCCGCGGAGGCCCGGGCGCGGCGGTTCCCGACGTGGCAGGACTACGTGAGCACCCTGCGGCCATTCCTCCTCGCGGGAGGAAAGGTTGACCGTTCAGAGCTTGACGACCACCCGGAGCGGGAACTTCGGGCAGAGCTGTGAGCGCTCCAACGGCCCCTCCGGGGCGTGGAAGAACATCTGCCCGTCCTCCCCGCAAAACCAGACTTCCAGTGCGCCCGCGCTGAAGTAGGCTTCGAGCTTGCCCCGCATCTCTTCGCCCGTGTTGCCCGGGGAACGGACCTCGACGCAGATTTCGGGGGCGAGAACGCTGGCCGGTTTGGAGCCGTTGACCTTGGATCGCTCGTGGGATTCCCACACCACGTCCGCGACGGGCGTGCCGCGCGCGGCCGTTTTCACGGCGCATTCCGGGAAGGCTTCACCCCCTTTCAACAACCGGTCGAACAAACGCTGAATCTGCGCCTGCGCTTTGGAATGCCATCGGTTGTGCGGGCTCAATTCGATTTTGCCGAAGCGATTGATCTCGACCTTGTAAGGCAGGTCCTTCAAGTAGGGGTTATCGCAAACGTCCGCCCACTCTGTGGGGAAGTCGTAGATGCTCCTTTGCACGGGATCAGTCTTAAACCGGCCCCGCTTTTGTCAACCCGCCTTTCCCCGTCGCCCCGTCCGTGAACAAACGCCCGATCACGTCCTCGATGGGCACGTCCTCGACCGAGAAATCCCGCACCGGCTCGGCGCCCGCCTCCAACAACTGCCGGCAAACGGCCGCCATCTCGGCGCGCGGGATTTGCAGGGTGGCCGTGTCCGCAGTCTGGGTCAGGACCTTCACCCCCGCCCCGAACCGCGCGGGCAGGTCGCGGGCGGGCGCGGCGCGCAGGAACTCCACGCGCAGGATCTTCTCCCCGGAGACCCGATCCACGATGCCCGTCAGCGGCCCGTCGTAGCCCAGCCGGCCGCCGTTGATGACGATCACCCGCGGGCAGAGCGCCTCGATGTCCGCCATGTAGTGGCTCGTCAAGATGATCGTCACGCGGTGGCGCGCGTTGTAATCGCGCAGGAACTCCCGGAGCCGTTTCTGGCTGACCACGTCCAAGCCAATCGTGGGCTCGTCCAGGAACAGCACGCGCGGGGAGTGCAGCAGCGCCGCGATGAGCTCCATTTTCATGCGCTCCCCCAGCGAGAGCTCGCGCACCATCACCGACATCTTGTCCCCCACGTCCAGGAGCTCGCTGAGTTCCCCCACGATCTGGCGGAACCGCGCCGGCTCGATGCCGTAGATGGCCCGGTTCAACTCCAGGGATTCGCGCGCCGGCAGGTCCCACCAGAGCGCGTTCTTCTGGCCCATCAGCAGGGCGAACTGCCGCTTCATCCCGTCCTGCCGCTCCCAGGGCACGTAACCCAGCACCCGCGCCCGGCCCGCCGTGGGAAACAACAGTCCGCTCAACATCTTCAGCGTCGTCGTCTTGCCCGCCCCGTTCGGACCCAGGAAGCCGACGAACTCACCCTCCGCGATAGTGAACGAAACGTCGTCCGCCGCCCGCGTCTCCTCGTAACGGCGCCGCACCAGCCCGCGCAGCGCCCCGCCCAGGCCGGGCTCCTTCTTGAACGTGCGGTAAACCTTGGTCAGGCCAACGGCTTCGATGACGGGGGTGGGCATGTGCAGGGTGCCGGATGCCGGATGTTAGATGCGGGATGGCGGAGTTTCGGCAAGGGCGCCGTCCCGCGGGTTCGGACATCCGGCCTCCGGCCTCCGGCATCCGGCATCCGGCTTCTCCCCCCACCGCGGCTGGTGCCAGCGGCGCGTCCGGCGCAGGAACCAGCCGTAGGC
>CAXTFX010000296.1:0-5955 GCA_964243185.1 uncultured Chthoniobacterales bacterium | reverse complement strand
CTTGTCCGACGTGCTCGCCGCCGCCGCCCGCTTCGCCGGCCCCGCCGCCGCCGCCGCCCCCGGCACCGTGGCCCAGCGCGCCGACGCCGCCCGCCAGCTCGACGCCGTGGAGGCCGACCCGGATGCGCCCGCCGCCGCCAAGACCGAGGCCGCCTACGCCCGCCTGCGCCAGTTCATGCAGGACCGCGCCGGTGAGCCCGCCACCGGGCTGGCCGGCGACGCCCGGCGTGACTCCCTCGCCCGCGCCATCCGCGGCTTCGACACCGCCCACCCCGGCGACCGGCGCACCCCCGCCCTGCTCCTGGAACTCGCCTCCCTCTACGACGCCCGGCCGGCCGAAAAGAAGACCCTGCTCGACGAGGTCCTCACCCGCGCCCCCGAGACCGACGCCGCGACCCGCGGCCGCGCCGGGGATGACCTGCGCCGGCTCGCCCTCCTGGGCCAACCCCTCAAGCTGCGCCTCCCCCCCGCCGCCCACGGCGCCAACCCCGCCGCCCCCGTGGACCTCGGCGCCCGCCGGGGCCGCGTCGTCGTTCTCCTGTTCTGGGCCTCCTGGAGCGTGCCCTCCCTGCTGGAACTGGAACGCCTGCAAGCCGTTGCCCCCCGCTTTGACGCCCGGCAGGTCGAGTTCCTCACCGTCAGCCTGGACGAGGACCGCGCCGCCCTCGCCGCCGCCGTGCGCGCCGAGCGGCTGACCTGGCCCGTCTTCTGCGACGCCCGGGGTTGGGAAGGCCCCGCCGTCCGCGCCCTCGGCCTGAACGCCGTGCCCACCGTCTGGATCGTCGGCCGCGACGGCACCCTGCGGACGCTCAACGCCCGCGGCCCCGGCGCCGCCGCCGCGGCCATCGCGGAGGCGTTGCGCTGAGGGGCCGCCGGTGTCAGTGCCGGGTTCCCGCCGGCGCGGTCCGCGGCTAAGGTGGCGCGGTGAACCGCTCGCTCCCTCGCCGCGCCGTTGTCCTCGTTCTCGCCCTGCTCCTGCTGCTCCCCGTGCCCGCCGCGCTGCGGGCCGGCGACAAACCCCGCGCCCGGACCTTGGGCATCCCCTTCGAGGGCACGCCCGGCCCGCTCAACGCGCTGACGGACGTGGCCGGTGTCGAGGTCGGGCACACCACGTTGGTCGAGGGCGAACCCGGCCCGCTCGTCGTCGGCCGGGGGCCGGTTCGCACGGGGGTCACGGCCATCCTGCCGCGGGGGAAGGTCGGGTCACTGGACGACCCGGTGTTCGCGGGGACGTTCTCCCTTAACGGCAACGGGGAGATGACCGGCACGGCGTGGGTGGAGGAATCCGGGTTCCTGGAGGGGCCGGTGGTGTTGACGAACACGCACTCCGTCGGCGTGGCGCGGGATTCCGTGGTCGCCTGGCGGGTGGCGCACGGTGCCGCGGACGCGAGCGGGTTCTACTGGAGCCTGCCCGTCGTGGCGGAGACGTGGGACGGCTGGCTGAACGACGCCAACGGCTTTCACGTCCACGCCGAGCACGTTTTCCACGCCCTGGACGCCGCCGTGCCCGGTCCGGTGGCGGAGGGGAACGTCGGCGGGGGCACGGGGAACATCTGCTACGAGTTCAAGGCGGGCATCGGCACGGCCTCGCGGCGGACGGGCGGTTACACCGTCGGCGCGCTGGTGCAGGCGAACTGCGGGCTGCGTGGGCAGTTGACGGTTGCGGGGGTGCCCGTGGGCCGGGAGATGCCGGAGGGCGCGCGGCGGCGGGAGGAGTTCGGCAGCATCATCATCGTCGTCGGCACGGATGCGCCGCTGCTGCCCCACCAGCTCAAGCGCCTCGCCCGCCGCGCCGCGATGGGCCTGGCGCGCACGGGCAGCGTGTCCGGCAACGGCTCGGGCGACCTGGTGCTGGCGTTTTCCACGGCGAACGGACAGGCCGGGGGGGCCGAGGGCGTGCGGGCGGTGCGGATGCTGCCTAACGAGGGGATGAACGGGCTGTTCGCGGCGACCGTGCAGGCCGTGGAGGAGAGCATCGTCAACGCCCTGGTCGCCGGGGTGACGATGGAGGGCCGCGACGGGCACCGCGTGGAGGCGATCCCGCACGAGCGGCTGCGGGAAACCCTCCGGCGTTACGGCCGGCTGGCGGAGTGAGCCCAGCGTCTGCGGGTGGGGGGAAAGACCGGACTTGGTGAGACTTTGATTACCGGCGTGGGCGGAAGGTTTTTCCTTCGACATTCCCCCGGTGCGCCCTAGCTTCGCGGGAGCTCCCCCCGAGACGATGCCCCGCTTTAACTACGTCGCCCTGGATGCCCGCGGTCAGGAGAACGCCGGTCTGATTGACGCCCCCAACCAGAACGACGCCGTCGGCCAGTTGCGCCAAGCCGGCTTCTTTCCCACCAGCGTCGTCGAGGAGGGCAAAGCCGCGCCGAAATCCCGCAACGGCGCGGCGGCCGGCAAAGCTCGCAACGGCGCCAACGGCGCGGCCGTGGCCCCCAAACGCACCGCCAAGGTCCCCACCAAGTCCGTCGTCAGCAGCGGGAAGAACCTGAACAAGAAGATCAAGGGCCGGGTCCTGATGATCTTCACCCGCCAGTTGGCCACGCTCATTGACGCCGGCCTGCCCCTGCTGCGGGGGCTGACCGTGCTCGAGAAGCAGGAGCGCGACCCGGTCCTCAAGGCCACCCTATCCAAGCTGGCCGAGGGCGTGCAGGGCGGCAGCACGTTCTCGGAGTCGCTGGCCCAGCACCCGAAGATCTTCAACAAGCTCTACATCAACATGGTCAAGGCCGGGGAGCTCGGCGGTGTGCTCGAGCTCGTCCTCAACCGGCTCGCCGAGTTCCAGGAAAAGGCGGCCAAGATTCGCAACAAGGTCAAGGCGGCGATGATCTACCCCGTCGTCGTGCTGACCATCGCCGTCGGCATCACGTTCTTCCTGCTGACGGTGATCGTGCCCAAGTTCGAGTTGATCTTCAAGGACATGCTCAACGGCAAACCCCTGCCGGCGCTGACGCAGATGGTCATTGATACCAGCCGGTTCTGCCAGGACTACTGGTGGGCGATCATCGGGGGCGCCGGGCTCCTGTTCGTCGCCTACAAGCTCTTCGCCAGCCGCCCCTCGGGCAAGGAAACCCTGGACCGCATCTTCCTGCGGACGCCGCTCTTCGGGGACCTGATCCGCAAGAGCTCCATCTCGCGTTTCACCCGGACGCTGGGCACGCTGGTCACCAGCGGCGTGCCCATCCTCCAGGCGCTCAACATCACCAAGGAAACCGCCGGCAACGCCGTCATCGCCGGGGCCATCGCCAAAGTCCACGACTCGGTCAAGGAGGGCGAGCGCATCATCCAGCCGCTGGAGGCCAGCCGCGTGTTCCCGCCGATGGTCATTTCCATGATTGACGTCGGCGAGGAAACCGGGCAGTTGCCGGAGATGCTCCTCAAAATTGCGGAGGTCTATGACGACGAGGTGGACAACGCCGTCGCCGGCCTGACCTCGCTGTTGGAACCCGTGATGATCGTCATGCTGGCGCTGATCGTCGGCACCATCGTCATCGCGCTCTTCCTGCCCCTGATCTCCATCATCGGCGGGATGCAGCAGCAGAGCTGACGTCCGTTCCGGCGTTCTTTCTTTCCCCCGGTTTTGGCCCCTCGGCGCACCATGACGTTGTCCCGTTCCACCCGTCCCCGCTCCCTGGCGCGCGGGGCCTTCACGCTCATCGAGCTGCTAACGGTGATCACCATCATCGTCATCCTCGTCGGCCTGATCGTCGGCGCGGCGGGCTTTGCCAACACGAAAGCGGGGCGGTCACGCGCCGAGGGTGAGATCAAGGCGCTCAGTGCCGCCGCGGAGAACTACAAGGCCGATAACGGCATTTACCCACGCTCCCCGGCGAAGCCGCCGGCGAACGCTTACACCGACAATCTCGACGCCAAGACCCAGGCGGACCCGGACGTTACGAACAAGCCGGCTTACGGCAACGCCAGCCGGGACCTCTACGCCCTGCTCACCGGGCAGGTGAACGCCACGAGCGGGGCGCCAATCACCAACCCAACTCACCCGCCCCCCGCCCCTGCCAGCGGCGTCCAAAACTATTTCGGCGACCTCAAGCCCGGGATGCTGTTGGGCGTTAAGGACGGGAAGGGAACGGTGACGGCCATCAAGGACCCTTTCGGGATGAGCTACGGCTATTCCACCGCCAACGCGGCCGACCTGGAGGACGTCAACATCACGCCGGACAAGCGCCGTGGCTACAACCCCACCTTTGACCTCTGGTCGGTCGCCAACAAGCCGAGCAGTGCCACCACCGTCACGGAAGTGGACAAGGTGCGGCCCGTGTGGATCACGAACTGGTGAACACCCCCGCCGCCCCCGCGGAAACGTTCCCCGCTCTAGCCGCCCACGGAGACAGGTGCGTTCACGCCTTCCTCGGCCGCGTGCCCGGCGTGGACGTGGCGACGGAGAACCGTGCGGAGTCCCTGGCCCGTCTCGAAAGCGCCCACCGCCGGACACGACGGGCCGCAGGATTTGGAGGTTGGCCGCTGGCGACCGCGGAGCAGGTCCACGGCCAGGAACTGGCCGTTCTCCTCACCGCCCCGGCGGCCCCCGTGCCCGGAGTGGACGGGCTGCTCACGGACCGGCCGGGGCTCGTCCTGGGCATCTACGTGGCGGACTGCGGGCCGGTGTTCCTGCTCGACCCCGTGCGCCGGGCCATCGGGCTGGTCCATGCGGGCAAGAAGGGCACGGCTTTGGGCATCGTGCCCGCGGCCATCGCGGCCATGACCGACCGCTTCGGGAGCCGGCCGGCGGACCTCGTGTTCCAGCTTGGCCCGTGCATTCGACCCCCGCACTACGAGGTGGACTTCGCCGCCGACCTCCTCGCGCAGGCCCGGGACGCCGGTGTGACCGCCGTTCACGACTGCGGCCGGGACACCGCGGCGGACCCGGCCCGGTATTATTCCTACCGGATGGAGCGGGGGCGCACCGGGCGGATGCTGGCCCTGCTCGCGCTGCGGCCCTGAGCCGGCGACCCGAGGCGGCGCGCGAAAAAGTCCACCGTCGCGGCGCGCACGCCGGCCTGCGCCGCCGCGGAGAAAACGTGCCCCTCCCCCGGCACGTAGCGCGTCTCCACCACCGTGCCGCGTTGACGCAGAAAACCTTCCAGGGTCACGGCATACTTCGCGAACGGCACCCGCTGATCCTCCCGCCCGTGGACCATCAGCGCCGGTGGCATCCGCCGGCCGAGGCGGTCCTCCCGGTTCTCCCACACCCCACCCGCTTGTTCCACGATGGCGCCCACGCGCGGGTCGTCCCCCGCGACGGCCACCGCCAGGAACGCCCCGAGCGAATACCCGTAGATTCCCACCGGCCCGCCGCCTTCCTCCCGGTCATGCACGAACGCCACCGCGTCGCGCACCGTCGGCAGCCAGTCCGCGTAATGCTGGAAGAGGATCGCGTTCCGCGCGACGAGGGTGCCGGTGCGGTTGAAATAATGGATGACGTAGGCCGGGTGCCCCGCCCCGGCGAGCGCCCGGGCCGCGCGGCGCATCTCCGGCCCGTCCAGCAGCGTGCCCCCCGCCCCGTGGAGCACCAGCACGGCGGGTCGGCGGCGGACCCCGGCCGCCGGCGCGTAGCGGTTCACGCGGATGCGGGTCCCGCCGCTCGGGAACCGGAGGGTTTCGGGGGCCGGGGTCCTCTCCGTTTGTCCATGAGCAGCGGGCCGGGGAGCGCCGAGCAGGAAAAACAGCAACGGACCGAGGGCGGAGAGGCAACGGGTGAGCATGAGGCAGTTCGCGCCCGGCGTCGTTCCCGCGCCGGGGAGAAGCGGAGAGTCACCCCCGGTATTCGCGGGCCGCGCCTCCCCTTCGCGCCAATTTGTGCCGGCGGTCAACCCGCTGGCTCGTCCAGGAGGCGTGTTGGCAGGACGAGATCCCTTAGCCGCGGAGAGAAGGGCCCGCGAAACACGCGAAAGGAAAAGGCAAAAAGAAGAGGGAAAGAGGCCCTGGTTCCTTGACTCT